>NZ_JBEXUE010000892.1:0-1804 GCF_040614275.1 Streptosporangium sp. NPDC006013 | reverse complement strand
TTGTAAGCGGCGTACGACAGCAGCCCTGTGATCGCGAGGATGGGGATGCCGACCAGCAGCACGATGCCGAACACCGAGGTCAGCCACGGGCCGCGCGGGCGCTGGCCGGGTACGAGCACCGGGTCTCCGTCGCCGCGATCAACGGCCCGGAGTCCGTGGTGATAGCCGGGGCGGAGCAGGAGGTGCTCGACGTGGCGGGCGCGCTGGCGGAGAGCGGGCGCCGGACGAGGCGGCTGCGGGTCTCGCACGCGTTCCACTCGCCGCTGATGGAGCCGATGCTGGCGGACTTCCGGGCGGTCGCCGAAGGCGTCTCCTACTCCGCGCCGCGAATCCCGGTGATCTCGAACGTGACCGGTGGCCTCGCCGGGGACGAGCTGTGCTCACCGGACTACTGGGTGGAGCACGTACGCAGGACGGTCAGGTTCGCCGACGGGATCCGGGCGGCGCACGCGGCAGGGGTGACCCGCTACGTCGAGGTCGGCCCGGACGGGACCCTGACCGCGATGGCCCGCGAGGCCCTGCCTCCGGAGTCCGAGGCGGAGCTGGTGCCCCTGCTGCGCAGGGACCGCGACGAGCACCAGGCCGTCGTCACCGCACTCGCACGGCTGCACGTGCACGGGATGAGCCCCGACTGGGCCGCGGTCTTCGCCGGCACCGGCGCCAGGCCCGTGGACCTGCCGACGTACGCGTTCCAGCATGAGCGGTTCTGGCCCGAGGCGAGCCGGACGGGCGTGACCGGCGCCGGGGACCCCGTGGACGCGGAGTTCTGGGCCGCCGTGGAGGGGGAGGACGCCGAGGCGCTGGCCTGGCGGCTCGACGCGGACGGCGACGCGCTGACCAAGGTGCTGCCGGCGCTGTCGTCGTGGCGCAGGGAGCGGCGCCGCAGGTCTGCCATCGACGCCTGGCGGTATCGGATCGCCTGGAAGCCGCTCACCGGCGACGGCGCGACGGCCCCCGGTCGGACCCCGGCGAGCGGCCCCTGGCTGGTCGTGCTTCCCGAGGCGGCGGACGCCTGGACGGGCGCGGTGATCGACGCGATCGGCATCCTGGGCGCGGACGCCGTACGCCTGGAGGTGGCCGACCTCACGGCCGTGCCCGAGGACCGGGCCGCGCTGGCCGAGAGGCTACGCGCACCCGCCGGAGCCCCGCCGTACGCCGGAGTGGTGTCGTTGCTGGCCCTGCGGGAGTTCTCGGAGTCTTCGGACGTTCCCGCCGGGCTCGTCCTGACCACGCTGCTGATCCAGGCCCTGGGCGACGCCGGTGTCGACGCGCCGCTGTGGTGCCTCACCCGGGGCGCGGTCGCGGCGGGTCCCGACGAGGCCCTGCGCAGTCCGGCGCAGGCCGCTGTCTGGGGCCTCGGCCGGGTCGCCGCGCTGGAGCAGCCGCAGCGGTGGGGCGGCCTGGTCGACCTGCCGGAGAGCGTCGATCGCGGAGCGGCGCGAAGGCTGGCGAGCGTGCTGTCCGGGCTGGCCGGGGAGGACCAGGTCGCCATCCGGGCCTCCGGCACGTACGCCCGGCGGCTGGTGCAGGCTCCCGCGGGTCGGACCGGCGAGTGGGAGCCGTACGGAACCGTGCTGATCACCGGGGGCACCGGCGCGCTCGGCGGGCATGTGGCCCGCTGGCTGGCCCGGCACGGTGCGGAACACCTGGTGCTGGCCGGCCGGCGGGGGATGGACGCGCCCGGCGCCGCCGAGCTGCGCGACGAGCTGGCCGGGCTGGGGCGAGGGCCAGGCGACGCCGGCGGAACCCCCGCACGTCGTTCATGTCGGTGAGAACGCGGTCGAGTCGTGCGGCGCGGGCACGG
>NZ_JBEXUE010000891.1:0-1807 GCF_040614275.1 Streptosporangium sp. NPDC006013 | reverse complement strand
GGAAACCGGTGCCCTACCACCGCGACTCTCCGCTGAGGCGGTCCGGATCCCCCCGGGGCCACGTACACCCCACCCGCCCAGGCATTGGCGGGCGGAGCGACGGTGACCACCAGGACGATCGCGGCGATCACCGGTCCGAAGGCATCGGCTCCACCGCGCGAGACCTGAGCAGGAACCCGGCTCCTGCCGCGGTGAAGAACATCAGCACGCCATACGTGGCGGCCGGGACGGCCATCTGGGAGCTGTTCAGCAGGGAGAGCGCCACCGCGATCGACAACGTGGCGTTGTGGATCCCGATCTCCATGCAGGAGGCGACGGCCTGGCCGCGCTCCACCCCGGCCAGGCGCGGCGCCCAGTAGCCGACGGTCAGGCTGATCACGCTGAACACCAGCGTGATCAGGCCCACCGACTGGATGTAGCCGCTGAGGTTGTCGAGCTCCTGGAGCAGGGCGCCGGCGATCACCAGCGCCAGGATGACCGCTGAGGCGATCTTCACGGGCGTGTTCATCCGTTCGGCGAAGCTCCGTGCCATGGCGCGGACCGCCATGCCGATGGCGACCGGAACCAGCACGACCGCCATCACCTGCAGGCTCTTGTCGAACTGCAGGCCGAGCGTGCCCGAGCCGACCTCGAAGTAGGACAGTGACAGGTTGGTCACCAGTGGCAGCGTCACGACCGCCAGCACCGAGTTGATCGCGGTCAGCGTCACGTTGAGCGCGACATCACCGCCGAACAGATGACTGTAGAGGTTGGCCGTCGTGCCGCCGGGCGAGGCGGCCAGCAGCATCATGCCGACGGCGAGCGCCGGCGGCAGGTCGAAGACGACCACCAGACCGAAGCAGATCGCGGGCAGCACCAGGATCTGGCAGCCGAGCGCCACGACGGTGGCCTTCGGATAGACGACGACACGGCGGAAGTCGGAGATCGTCAGGCTCAGCCCGAGGCCGAACATGATGATCGCCAACGCGATGGGCAGGAGGGTTCCGGCAAGGGCCATGGGGGGTGCTCCTTATCAGCGATCTGTCGCTGGGGCGGCGTAGTGCCATAGTTGAGGTACCACCCACACGATCATCGTCACGGTTATGGCGGTGAGCAACCCACCGGCACGGATCGTCACCTTGGGCCGTACACCGCCGCCGCAGGCCCAGCCCGTCCTTGACTACCTGGTGTTGACCTTCGCGCAGTTCAAGCCGCGCACGGAGCGATTGCCCGTGTTCCCCGACGACGCGTTGCACCGCCTGACCATGCCCGTGCTGGTGATCGTCGGGGGCCGCGACGTCATGCTCGACTCCCACGACACCGCCCGGCGCGTGCAGCAGTGCATCCCCCACGCGACCATGACCCTGCTGCCCGAGACCGGGCACTCGATCCCCGGCCAGGCAGAGCCGATCTCGGCGTTCCTGCGCGGCTGACCCGTCGTTGCAGTTCGTCCGTGACGGGGACAGACAACATCCAAACCGATCAGGAGCGGAACCTCATGACAGTCGTGATACCGGGCGGCGCACCCGAAACCATGCCCGACGGCCGCAACGGCCCGCTCACCCGAAAGGTCGACGATGCCTGACGTGATACAGCAGCGGGCCGGGGTGCCGGTGCTGATCTGCGACACTTCCGCACCCAGCCGGGTCGGTGAGCGGGAGTAGATCAGGACCTGCACGACCGCTCCCGCGTCAGGGGTCGAGGAGGGGGCGCGCACCTCGCCCGGCGAGCCTGTCACCGGGATTGACCAGCAGGCACTGGTCGAAGGACAGGCAACCGCAGCCGATGCACTCGGTGAACCGATCGCGCATGCGCTCCAACTTCTCGA
>NZ_JBEXUE010000890.1:0-1815 GCF_040614275.1 Streptosporangium sp. NPDC006013 | reverse complement strand
TACTCCTCGTCGGTGGGTTTGGGGGCGGTGTGCAGGAACAGGGTCACCCGCGGGCTACACTGCCGGAACAGCAGGGCCTGGTGCGCGGCCATCGGCGCCCGCCAGGGCGCCCGTGCCCCCGGTGATCAGCACGGTCCCCTCGGGGTTCCACCGCCGCCCCTCGGTGTCCGGTGCGGCCATCCGGGCGAGCCGGGGGGCGAGCACCCTGCCGTTCCTGACGGCCACCTGTGGCTCACCGGAGCCGAGGGCGGCGGCGACCGCCTCCCTGACGGCGTCGGGTGACGCGTCCGCGACATCGACGACGACGATCCGGCCGGGATGCTCGGCCTGCGCGGACCTGACCAGCCCCCAGACCGGCGCCGTCACGACGTCGGGACTCTCCTCCTCCGCGGTGGCCACCGCGTTCCTGGTCACGACGACAAGCCGTGACGACTCCGGCCGTCCGGGAGAGAGCCACTCGCGCAGGAGCCCGAGTACCCGGTTCACCTGATCGTGCACGGCGGCCGGCAGCTCGGCCGGCTCGAACTCGGTCCCCGGCACGAGGACGACGTCGGGTTCCGGGCCGGTCCGCGGGGTCGCGACGGCCACCTCCGCCCAGGTCAGCTGGAACAGCGCGTCGCGTTCGGCGGGCCGGGCCGCCCGGAGCTGTCCGGCCGAGATCAACCGGGCCCGGAGGGAGTCGACGGTCGCCACCGGGGCGCCCGAGGCGTCGGCGGCGTGCAGGGACAGCTCGTCCTCGCCGTGCAGCGTCAGCCGGACGCGCAGAGCCGCCGCCCCCGAGGCGTGCAGCCGTACGCCGCTGTAGGCGAAGGGCAGGCGGTTCTGGCCGGGTGGGCTGTCGCGCAGCCCGTGGTGGGCCGCGATGTGCAGCGCCGCGTCGAGCAGCGCGGGGTGGATTCCAAAGAGCCCCGCCTCCGCCCGCCGCGGCTCGGGAAGCTCGACCTCGGCGAAGAACGCGTCCGCCGCGCGCCAGGCCGCTCTCAGTCCCTGGAAGGCGTGCCCGTACGACAGACCGGCCTCGGCGAGTACCGGGTAGACGTCGTCGATCTCGACGGGTGTCGCGCCCTCCGGCGGCCACACCTCCAGCGATACCGGCTCCTCCCTCGGTGCCGTCGTGAGGAATCCCACGGCGTGCCGCGTCCACTCCGCTCCTTCTTGGGCCTCGGCGGGGCGCGAGTACACCGCGACGGAGCGGCGGCTCGCGTGGTCGAGCCCGCCGACGGCGACCTGAACGTGCACCGCCCCGCGTTCGGGGAGCACGAGGGGGGCCTCGATCACCAGCTCGTCCAGGGTGTCGAGGCCGACCTCGTCACCGGCCCTGACGGCGAGCTCCACCAGGGCGGTGCCCGGCACGATGACGGTGCCCATGACCGCGTGGTCGGCCAGCCAGGGATGGGTCCGCAGCGAGAGCCGCCCGGAGAGCAGGGTCGCGTCGACGTCGGCGAACGCCACGGCGGCGCCCAGCAGCGGATGGTTCGCCGGGGCCAGCCCCAGGCCCGAGGCGTCTGCCACTCCCTGCGGCGCGGATTCGAGCCAGTAGCGCCGGTGCTGGAAGGCGTAGGTGGGCAGGTCCACCTTGCCCGCACCGGGAAAGACCACCTCCCAATCAATCGGACTGCCATGCACGAACGCGTGACCCAGCGCGGTCACCATCGAGACCTCCTCCGACCGCTCCCGCCGCAACACCGGAACCACCACCCGCTCCGGCGACAACACCTGTCGCGCCATCGCCGACAGCACCCCGTCAGGCCCCAGCTCCAGGAACGTCGTCACCCCCGCCGCGTCCAGCACACCCACCGCGTCGGCGAACCGGAC
>NZ_JBEXUE010000889.1:0-1820 GCF_040614275.1 Streptosporangium sp. NPDC006013 | reverse complement strand
GGCAGTGCCCGCCGGTCCAGCTTGCCGTTGACGGCCTGCGCGCTGGTCGCGGCCCGGGGCCGGCTGATGCAGCGCCTGCCCGAGGGCGGGGCGATGGTGTCGGTCCAGGCCGGCCGGGCGCAGGTCGAGCCGGTGCTGGAGGACGGGGTCGTCATCGCCGCGGTGAACGGCCCGTCGTCCGTCGTGATCGCCGGAACCGAGGACGCCGTCCTGCGCGTCGCCGCGCGCTTCGACAGGACCATCCGTCTGCGGGTGAGTCACGCGTTCCACTCGCCGCTGATGGAGCCGATGCTGGCGGAGTTCCGGGAGGTCGTCGAGGGGCTGACCTTCGGCGAGCCGAGGACGGCGATCGTCTCCACCGTGACCGGCGAGAGGGTCGACGCCGCCTACCTGTGCTCGGCGCGGTACTGGGTGGATCACGTCGTGCGTCCGGTGCGTTTCGCGGAGGCGATCCGTGCCGCCGGAGCGGCGGGGGCCAAGGTGTTCCTGGAGCTCGGTCCGGATGGCGGGTTGTCGGCGCTCGTTCACCAGAACCTCTCGGTTCGCCAGGACTCGGACGAGCCGGTGGTCGCCTTCCCCGTTCTGCGTAAGGACCGCGGCGAGGAGGCCGCGGCACTGGCGGCGGCCGCCCGGCTGTACGTGCAGGGGATGGCGGTGCGGTGGCCGGAGCTGTTCTCCGCCACGGCGGCTCGCCGGGTGGACCTGCCGACGTATGCCTTCCAGCGGGAGCGGTACTGGTCCGAACCTGCGGCGACCGTAGGCGATGTCACCTCCGCCGGGCTGGACCGGCCGCGGCACCCGCTGCTCGGCGCGGCCGTGGAGCTGCCCGACACCGGTGGATTCCTGTTCACCGCTCTGGTCTCGACGGCCGCGCATCCGTGGTTGTGCGACCACGTGGTGGCCGGACAGGTGCTGTTGCCCGGCACGGCCTTCGTCGAGCTGGCCGTGCGGGCGGGCGCCGAGGTCGGTTGCGGCCTGGTGGAGGAGCTCACGCTCACCGCACCGCTCGTGCTGCCCGAGCGGGGTGGTGTCCAGTTGCAGGTGGCGCTCGGCGCCGCCGCCGACGGCGGTGGCCGGACGATCGGCGTGTACTCCCGGCCGGCGGACGAGCCGGACGCGCCGTGGGTTCGGCATGCCACCGGTGTGCTCACCCCCGGTGTGCCGGGCGTCCCCGACCCCGGCATGGACGAGTGGCCGCGCGCGGACGCCGTCGCGGTGGACCTCGACGGTTTCTACGAGCGGCGGGCGCGGGTGGGCTTCTCCTACGGCCCCGCGTTCCAGGGGGTGCGCGCCGTCTGGCGCACCGGCCAGGAGGTGTTCGCCGAGGTCGCCCTGCCCGAGGACCTCGCGGCCGACGCGGGCTCGTACGGGCTGCACCCGGCCCTGCTCGACGCCGCGCTGCACGTGGCGTCCCTCGCCGGGCTCGACGAGGCGGGCGGTGGACTGCTGCCGTTCGCCTGGAGCGGGGTGTCCCTGCATGCCTCCGGCGCCTCAAGGCTCCGGGTCCGGGTGAGCGGGGCCGGTACGGACGCGATCACGCTGGTCGTGGCCGACGCCCAGGGCGGCCTGGTCGCCTCGGTGCGCTCCCTCGCGCTGCGGCCGAATGATCCGCAGCGTACGGCGCGCACCGGCGGTGGACCGCTGCTGCGACTGGACTGGCCGCTCGCGCCGGAATCCGGGAGCGGGGACCGTCCGGCCAGGCGCTGGTCGGTGCTCGGCTCCGACGAATGGGGTCTGGCCGCCGCCCTGCGCGCGTGGGCGGCGGCGCGCAGCGCCAGGTCCCAGTCCTCGTTCTGGCCCTTGGGGGCGCTCTCGTCCAC
>NZ_JBEXUE010000888.1:0-1827 GCF_040614275.1 Streptosporangium sp. NPDC006013 | reverse complement strand
GGGCCACGGCCGACCGGACGCCCCGGCAAAGGCGGGCGGCCACCCGGATTCCGGCAGGGTGCCGCACGTCAGACGGTGGCGCGGGCAGGACGTCCGGAGCGCGAAGCGACGACCTAACACCTCGCGAACAAATGCTGAGAGCGCTCTCCGGCTTTTTCCGACTCGGGTGTTGACCCTGGCTTAACCTTCGCGTAACAGTGGTATCAATCGGTCTTTATGCTGCAGCGATGTTCGACCGTCCGCCTCGTTCGCCTTGTGAGAGGTTTCGAATGAGCCACCCCCCAAGAAGAAAGCGCTCTCTCGGATGGATCCCGGTCATCGTCGCCGCACTGGTGCCGATGATGATCGCCATCACCGCCCACGCCTCCGTCCCGGCAACCCCCTCCGGCTGGTCCCTGGTCTGGAGCGACGACTTCACCGGCGGCGCCGGGTCACTTCCCTCCTCCGCCAACTGGATCGTCGACACCGGCCACGCCTACCCGGGCGGCCCCGCCAACTGGGGCACCGGTGAGATCCAGCGCTACACCGACAGTCCCGCCAACCTGAGCCTCGACGGCGGCGGCAACCTGCGCATCACCCCGATAAAGAGCGGCAGCGAGTGGACGTCCGCCCGCATCGAGACCCGCCGCTCGGACTTCAAACCCGCCGCCGGCCGTATCCTGCGCATCGAGGGCCGTATCCAGATGCCCAACGTCACCGGTGACGCCGCACTGGGCTACTGGCCCGCTTTCTGGGCGCTGGGCGCGCCGTATCGCGGCAGCTACTGGAACTGGCCCGGCATCGGCGAGTTCGACATCATGGAGAACGTCAACGGCATCAACTCCGTCTGGGGCGTGCTCCACTGCGGTGTGAACCCCGGCGGGCCCTGCAACGAGACCACCGGCATCGGCGCCAGCCGGACGTGCCCCGGTTCCTCCTGCCAGTCGGCGTTCCACACCTACCGCTTCGAGTGGGACCGCAGCATCACCCCGAACCAGCTGCGCTGGTACGTCGACGGGCAGCAGTTCCACAGCGTCAGCCAGTCCCAGTTCGACGCCGGGACCTGGAACAACATGACCGGCCACCAGGGCTACTTCATCCTGCTCAACGTGGCCATGGGCGGGGCGTTCCCCAACGCGCTGGCCGGGCAGACCCCGACCGCGGCCACGGTCTCCGGCCGCCCGATGCTCGTCGACTACGTGGCCGTCTGGCAGAGCGGCTCCGGCTCCAATCCCACCCCGACGATCACTCCCCCTCCAGGTGGGGTGGACGCCCGCTCGACCATCCAGGCCGAGCGCTACCAGGCGCAGGCGGGCACGTCGCTGGAGACCACCACGGACACCGGTGGCGGGCAGAACGTCGCGCAGATCGGCAACGGCGACTGGCTGCGCTTCGACGGAGTCAACTTCGGCGGCGCGGCGGCCACCCAGTTCAAGGCCCGCGTCGCGTCCGGGGCGGCCGGCGGGGTCAGCGGGCTGGTCCAGGTGCGCCTCGACAGCCTGACCGCGGCTCCGATCGGCGACTTCGCCATCGGTAACACCGGCGGCTGGCAGAGCTGGCGTACGGTCCCGGCCAACATCGCCTCGGTGACCGGAACCCACACGGTCTACATCACCTTCACCAGCGGGCAACCCGCCGACTTCGTCAACCTCAACTGGTTCTCGTTCGGCAACTGAACCCGGTAGGGCCCGCGCGTCCTCCAGGACGCGCGGGCACTACCACTCGGGATCGCCCCGCCGTGGCCGGGGGGTCAGATCGGAAGAGCGTCGGGGAGGGAAAGAGTGTAGTTGTTATCGTGTATATCTCGGTCGTCGCCGTAAAAAATAAAGCAGGTGTGGGGCGGGGGCT
>NZ_JBEXUE010000887.1:0-1829 GCF_040614275.1 Streptosporangium sp. NPDC006013 | reverse complement strand
AGCGACCCGCATACAACCGCCGAGGTGCTTCTATCGGAACATGTGGAAACGGCAGAGGTGAAGCTCTTACATTCCGCCTCGTGGCGCGCAGAGGAGCGGCGATCCGTTCGTGGCCGAGCGGGCTGGCGTGGAGCCGGTCCGGGCACCACAGCCGGGGGTCGGTGACCACCGGATGGTGGTAGGTCTCGGCGACGACGACGCGGTGCCGGTGTGCCGCCTGCCGGATGCGGTGGTTCAGGGCGGTGACGCGGGAGCTGATCGGGCGGGCGAGCGGGGTGATCCGTGCGATGTCGGGGAAGGTGACGGTCGCGACGCGGGCACCTTGGGCGGTGAGCGCCGCGAACATCGCCTCCAGGTGGCCGGCGACCTCGTCAGCGTTGAATCGGGGCCGTAGCAGGTCGTTGACTCCGGCGACGACGGTGACCAGGTCGGGGCGTAGCGCGAGGGCGGGTGCGAGCTGTTCCTGGTGAACCTGCGCGGCGAGGCGGCCGCGTACGGCCAGGTTGGCGTACTGGACGCCGGGGTCGTGCAGCGCGAGCCGCTCGGCGAGCCGGTCGGCCCACCCCCGCAGGCCCACGGTGTCGTCGCCGTCGCCGAGCCCCTCGGTCTGGCTGTCGCCCAGGGCGACGAAGCGCAGGTGGTCATCACTGGGCATGGGCCGCCCGCCTCTCCCGCAGGATCACCACGGCACGTTCGCACCAGTCCCGGTTGCCCCGTTCGAAGTCCAGGCCGCGCAGGCAGGTCAGATAGGGCCCGATCCGCTCGCCGTGGCGCAGGAAATCCTCCTCGCTGCGGTCGCCGCGTATCTTCCGCAACAGTGCGTCGAACAGCGCGATCTTGGCCTCGGCGAAGGTGGCCCGTTCGGTGAGCTGCGCGATCAGTATCTCGGTGTCGACGTGGCCGGCGGCCTGGACCTTGACGAGCAGGTCGTCACGGATGAAGGAGGGCTTGGGGGTGCTCGCCGCGAACTTTTCCAGCTCGGCCAGTCCGGCGTCGGTGGCCCGGAACAGGCGCTTGTTGGGCCGGGTTTCCTGGACCACCTCACGACCGGTGATCAGCTCTTCCTTCTCCAGCCTGGTCAGCTCGGCGTACAGCTGCTGTGGCAGCGCGTGCCAGAAGTTCGCCACCCCCAGGTCAAAGGCCTTGGCCAACTGGTATCCGCTCAGCTCCTCGTCGAGAAGCGCCGCCAGCACGGCGTGCCGCAAAGCCATCGGACCACCTCTTTTCCACCTCTGTCCACGGAACTCGCGCCCATGATAGTAAAGAAACTGACTAATCACATCCATGACTATCTGGGAGAAGCCATGGCCACCGCGGACCGCTTTCGTGCCGCTGTCGACAGCCGCGATCTCACCGCTCTGGACGGCCTGTTCACCGAGGACGTCCGGCTCTACAGTCCGGTGAAGTTCAGTCCCTTCGAGGGCAGGCCGATGGTGTTGGGGCTCTTCGGGGTCCTCATGCGTACCTTCGAGGACTTCCGCTACATCGGGCACTTCGACGGCACCGCCGAGACCTGCGCCGACGGTACCGAGGCCCCGTCGGTGGTCCTGCTCTTCCGGGCCACCGTGAACGGCAGGCAGATTCACGGCATCGACCTGCTGCATCTCGACCACGAGGAGCGGATCAAGGAGTTCAGCGTGATGGTCCGTCCGCAGTCCGCGGTGCACGCCCTGGGCGAGGCGGTCCTCGCCGGTCTGGTCGACGACGGCCTCGTCCCGGCCCCGGCCGATCACTAGAAAGAGTCATGGCGGCACGGGCGGCCCGGCCTTCAGGCTGACCGGTGTGAGCCGCTCGGCTCTGCCGACGCGGCTGCCTCGGCAGAGCGCGAG
>NZ_JBEXUE010000886.1:0-1833 GCF_040614275.1 Streptosporangium sp. NPDC006013 | reverse complement strand
TCCATCCGATGCAGGTATCTATCGCGGAGGCGCTCCCGCATGCGGGAAAGACTCATCGCGGCCAGGGCGGCGTCCACGGCCGCCTGGTCACGGGCGGCGCGGCGCTCGGCGAGAACGCGGCGCTGCTCGCGCTCGACCTCGTGACCCACCCGGAGGATCTCCAGCGGCTCGTCGACGGACGCCGTGTGGCAGTTCACCCCGACGATCCTCTTCTCGCCCTTCTCCAGCTTGCGCTGGTAGTCGAAGGCCGCCTCGGCGATCTCGGACATGAACCAGCCGTCCTCGATGCCGCGCAGGATGCCCGAGGTCATCGTGCCGTCGGCGCCCATCTCCCGGATCCTCGTGAAGATCGCCTCGGCCTCGGCCTCCAGCCGGTCGGTCAGCGCCTCCACGTACCAGGATCCGCCGAGCGGGTCGGCGACGTTGACGATCTCGGTCTCCTCCATGAGCACCTGCTGGGTGCGGAGCGCGATCTCCGCCGCCCTCGTGGAGGGCAGCGCGAGGACCTCGTCCAGCGCGTTGGTGTGCAGCGAGTTGGTGCCGCCGAGCACCGCCGCGAGCGCCTCGACCGCGGTACGCACCACGTTGTTGTACGGCTGCTGCGCGGTCAGTGACACGCCTGCCGTCTGGGTGTGGAAGCGCAGCCACTGGGCCTTCTCCGTGCCGGCCCCGTAGACGTCGCGCAGCCACCGCGCCCAGATCCGCCGGGCGGCCCTGAACTTGGCGATCTCCTCGAAGAAGTCGATGTGCGCGTCGAAGAAGAAGGACAGGCCGGGGGCGAAGACGTCGATGTCCAGGCCGCGCGACAGGCCGAGCTCCACGTAGCCGAACCCGTCGGCCAGGGTGAAGGCCAGCTCCTGGGCGGCCGTGGCCCCGGCCTCGCGGATGTGGTAGCCGGAGACGCTGAGCGGCTTGTACGCGGGCACCTCCGCCGCGCAGAACTCCATCAGGTCGCCGATCAGCCGCAGATGCGGCTCGGGGGCGAACAGCCACTCCTTCTGCGCTATGTACTCCTTGAAGATGTCGGTCTGCAGGGTGCCGTTGAGCCTGGTGACCGGCACCCCCTGCCGCTCGGCGGCGACGACGTACATGCAGAAGATCGGGACGGCCGGACCGCTGATCGTCATCGAGGTGGTGATGTCGCCGAGCGGGATGCCCTCGAAGAGCAGGTCCATGTCCAGCACGGAGTCGATCGCCACGCCGCAGTGGCCCACCTCACCGAGCGATCGCGGGTCGTCGGAGTCGCGGCCCATCAGCGTGGGCATGTCGAAGGCCACGCTCAACCCGTCACCGCCCGCGGCGAGGATCATCTTGTAGCGCTCGTTGGTCTGCCGCGCGTTGCCGAACCCGGCGAACTGCCGGATGGTCCATGCCTTGCCCCGGTAGCCGGTGGGATGCAGACCGCGGGTGAAGGGAAACTCCCCCGGCCAGCCGATGCGCTCCATCCGCGGGTCACCGCCGTCCGGACCGTAGACCGGCTCGACGTCGAGCCCGGACAGGGTGCGGAACTCGGCCTCACGCCTGCGAGCCCCGTCGAACCGCGCCTGCCAGCGCGCACGCCCCGCCTCGACCTGCTCAGCGTCCATGGCCAACCCCCTGTACGGCAGCGGCTTACCCCCGGCTTGTGGCCTCCCCCAAATACTAGGACGTCCTACTAATCCCTGGCGAGAGCGAGCCCTCACCGGCGACCACCCCAAGAATCGCCATACGGGACGAGCCAGGCACACCATCACATGGGTGATTGTGCTGATGCGGCTCGTCACCTGGTGTCCGCCGGTCGGGCGGATCCTGGGCGGGTGGCGATCTGGGGGGCCAGCGCCGGCGGGTACACCG
>NZ_JBEXUE010000885.1:0-1856 GCF_040614275.1 Streptosporangium sp. NPDC006013 | reverse complement strand
TGCCTTGATCAGGGGCTCCACGGCGGCGCCGACCGTGTCGAATCCGGCTCCGACGGTCTGCCCCCGGGAACGAAAGTCGACGTGACTCCAAGACCGTTATGTGGCTTCTCGCGTTCAGCGTCATGGCCACGTTCACGGCCGGAGCGGTCACCCTGCTGAGCGGTCACCTCGAGCCTGTTCCCGACATTCCCCCACCCCCGGACGCCGCCCTGCCCCAGATACCCGTGACGCCGGTGACACCGACCCCGCCACCGCAGCCTCGGGGTACGGCCGACCCCTCCGGCCCGGCCGAGGAGCCGCTCCTGCTGGCCAACGGCCGGCAGCAACCGCTGAGGGTGAAGGTGCCCCGGGCGGCCAAGGGCCGCTACGCCGTCGCCCCCGGCGAGGCCAGACCTCCCAGGGGCAAGGGCAGGGTCGTCCGGTACGCGGTGGAGGTCGAGCGCGGCCTGCCGTTCGAGGTGGAGGAGTTCGCCTCCGAGGTGCACCGGATCCTCAACGACCCGCGTGGCTGGGGGTACCGGTTCAAACGGGTGGCGCGCGGCCCGGTGCAGCTCAGGGTCTCGCTGAGCAGCCCGGAGACGGCCGACCGGCGTTGCCTGCCGATGCGGACCAACGGCACGCTGTCCTGCTGGAACGGCGGGCGCGCGATCATCAACGCGGTCCGCTGGAACACCGGGGCGCGAGGCTACGGCCGTGACGTGGCCTCCTACCGCGAGTACGTCATCAGCCACGAGGTCGGGCACGGTCTCGGCCACGGCCACGTCTCCTGCCCCGGCCCCGGCCGGCGGGCCCCGGTGATGCTCCAGCAGACCAAGTCCCTGTACGGCTGCCGCCCCAACCCCTGGCCGTCGCCCCGCCGCTGACCGGCACGGCGGTCACCTGGGGCCGGTGAACCACCGCGTACGGCAAAGCCGTGGCGGAGGGAGGTTCACCGGCCTCTCCCCGGGCACCCGATGGACATGCGGGTAGCCGTAGCGGGAGAGGCTCGGCGCACCGCCGGAGCGCGACCTCTACCTCAAAGACGTGCCGCCGGAGATCGTCGAGGAGGTCTGGCGGCGATTCCTCAGCGCGCTGGAGCCGCCGCACGAGGCGAGCAGGCTGGGAGCGGCGCTCTTCCAGTTCCCGCCGTGGTTCCCGATCGGGGAGAACAACGGGCGCCACATCCTGGAGTGCGCCCGGCGCCGCGCGCCGAGGTCACCCACGTGCTCTTCAACAACCGCTGCCGGGACAACGCCCAGCGCAACGCCGCCAGGTTCCGCGCGCTCGCCGAAGAGCCCGGCGAACAGGACGGGCAGGGCGAGATCTGGACGGCCGACCGGCTCCGGGGCACCGCTACCTGACCTGACGCCTCGCCCTGGTCATGGTGGCCCTGCGCTCGTCGGGGGTGGTGCCTCCCCACACACCGTCCATCTGCTGGGTGTTCAACGCGTACTCCAGGCAGCGCCCGCGCACCGGGCAGCGGCGGCACACGGCTCTGGCGCGCTCGTACTGTTCACGACCCGGCCCCTCGTAGGACACCGGAAAGAAGAGTTCGGGATCCTCACTGAGGCAGGAGGAGCGGCGAGACCAGTTGATGATCGGAATAACGTTGCTCTTAACAGGCATGGCGATCCAATTGGGAGTGAGGACGGCTCAGATACTGGCAGCTCAGGTTGAGGATCGCGTGCCCGCTGTAGTGGTACTCATACCTTTTAAGCGGAAAAATCGGGCGATTTTGACCGATGGTCTCTTCCGTTAAGGAAGGCCCCGATCAGTGGGTCGAACCCCGGCGGTGCGCAACGGCCGGACCATCCCCGCGCGCTCCGGGGCCCGGCGACCGCCGCCCCCGCCGGGCCGGGGCGCGCGCACCCCGGCCC
>NZ_JBEXUE010000884.1:0-1860 GCF_040614275.1 Streptosporangium sp. NPDC006013 | reverse complement strand
GGCGACGCTGACCTGGTGCGGGCGGCACAGCTGCTGATGGAGATGCTGGACGCGGAAGGCGAGCCACGGCGGCGCGCAGGGTCCGGCCGAAACGCAGGCCCCCCCTCCCGCACCTCAGGTCCACAACGTGTCCGACGGCGCCCAGGGTGCCCCCGGCGGGCGGGGGACGCTCCCCCCGCAGGCTCAGCCCGGCACGCGGGGTCTCTCCGACGGACAGGAGACGCTTCCTCCACAGGGCACGCGTGACGGGCAGGGGACACCCCTCTCGCACGCCGGGGCGGGTCCGGGGCCCGCCGGACCGTCCCGCCCGGCCGGGGGACGGCCCCGCTTCGCCAGGCCGCTGACGGTCGGCGCGCTCATCGGCTGGACCGCGCTGTCGGTGATCCTCCCCGGTGCGGCGCACCTGCGATCGGGACGCCGCCGCGTCGGATACATTCTGCTAACGATCTTCGGCGCGCTACTGCTCGCCGTCCTGGTCGGCGCGCTCATCCTCAGCGGCGAAGGGAACGCGGGCTTCGTCGCCCGGGACAGCACGCTGATGACCGGGGCGGCCCTGGCCATCGCCGGCGCGCTCGCCTGGTTCCTGCTGGTGCTCTTCTCCTACATCTCCCTGGGACCGCAAAGGCTCAGCGGCAGGGGACAGATCGTGTCGGGCATCGCGGTGGGCGTGCTGTGCGTGTCGGTGATGGCGCCGTTCGCGCTGACCGCGAGCACCGTGCTGACCCTCAAGGAGGCGGCCAACAGCATCTTCGAGAGCAACACGGGCAATCCCAGCGCCGCCCCCGTCAAGCACGAGGATCCGTGGGGCGGGCGCGATCGGGTGAACTTCCTGCTCATCGGCGGCGACGGGGCCGGGAACCGGGAAGGCGTGCGGACCGACAGCATGAACGTGGCCAGCGTGCACGTCGCGACCGGCAACACCGCCATGTTCAGCCTTCCCCGTAACCTCCAGCACGTCCGCTTCACACCGGGCACCGCGCTCGCCAAGCAGTTCCCCAACGGCTTCATGCGCGAGTTGCCCAACGGCGGCCTGCTCAACGAGGTCTGGCAGTACGCCGAGGACCACCCCGATGTCATGCCCGGCAAGAAGACGGGGCAGCGAGGCCCCGCGGCGCTCATGGACGCCATCGGCTACACGCTCAACCTGAAGATCGACTACTACGCCCTGGTGAACATGTTCGGTTTCGCCCACCTGGTCGACGCCATCGGCGGCCTGAAGATCAAGGTGGAGCGCGACGTCCCGTGGGGCGGCCTCTACGGCACCGCCGGGACCATCAAGGCCGGATACCAGAAGCTCACCGGCGAGGAGGCGCTCTGGTACGGGCGTTCCCGCGTCGGCAGTGACGACTTCTCCCGGATGGCCCGCCAGCGCTGCGTCATCGGCGCCTTCGCCCAGCAGGCCACCCCCTCGGTGGTGCTCACCAACTTCGCCAAGATCGCAAGTGTGGCCAAGAAGTCCGCCAAGACCGACATTCCCCGCGAGCTGCTTGAGCACATCACCGAGCTGGGGCTGAAGGTCAAGGACGCCAGGATCGTCAGCCTCCAGTTCGTGCCGCCGGAGTTCTACACCGGCTCGCCGGACTGGCAGAAGATCCGTGCCGCGACCGCCAGGACGCTGCGCCAGTCGGTGCGGCCCGCCCGCCGCCCCCAGGCCGCGGGGGTGACCGCCTCCCCCGGCGCGAGCGGCGCGACACCCACCGCCACACCCAAGCCCTCCAGGAGCACGGCGGTCCAGCCGAGCCAGACCCCCACCCAGAACGGCAAGTCCGCCCAGTCCCTGGACGAGGCCTGCGGGTTCTGACCGCGGTCCCGCGAGCACCCCGAGAGCAGTACGGCCGGTCCTCCCCGGGGAGGACCGGC
>NZ_JBEXUE010000883.1:0-1861 GCF_040614275.1 Streptosporangium sp. NPDC006013 | reverse complement strand
GGCGAACGCGGGCTCCCAGGCGATGCAGCCCGGCTGCTCAAGACCGATGGACGGGGTCGTGATCGACTGGTGCGCGCCGCCCTCGGACGACAGCGCGTTCCCTGTGGTCAACGGGTGAGATGATCGGCGATCAGCGAGGCGCAGCGGTCGTCGAAGAGGATCGTGTAGTGGTTGCAGTCCTCGACCACCTCGTCCTTCAGCGAGGGCACCCGCGCGGTCCACTCGGCGGCGAGCTCGTCGGGCAACATGCCGACCGGCTGGTTCAGCAGCCCCCTCGGGGCGCGCAGCAGTGACAGGGGCGAGGTGATCGCCCGCAGCGCGGCACCGATCGCCTCACCCTCGGTGAGCATCCACCGGCCGTCCTCGCGGACCGGCTCCTGCCGCGCCCGCGAGCGCACCGCGCCTTCCGGCCCCGAGGCGTCGTAGCGGACGTACTCCTCCGCCTCCTCGGTCCACGCGCCGACGAAGGCAGGGTGGGCCTTGAAGAAGTCCACGTACGCGTCGACGCTCGGGAAGGTCTGGGCCAGCCGGGCGATGGCGGGCCCGAGCGTGGCCTCGATGACCGCGTCGGGGTCCGCGCCGGGAGGCATCGGCAGCGGGAGCCCGCCGTCGACCAGCACCACCTTGGCGTAGTCGTGGCCCGCCGCGGCGAGCGCGGTGACGTAGGCGCCCATCGAGTGGCCGGTGAGCACGATGTCGGACTCCGCGCCCACGGACCGGGCGACGAGGTTCACGTCCTCGGCGTGCCCGGCCAGGCCGTACGGGCCGGGGAGCCCGGCGCTGTGGCCACGGCCGCGCAGGTCCATCGCGACCAGCGACCATTCGGCGGGCAGTCTGCGGGCGACGCCGGTCCAGGACATGAGCGAGGCGGTGATGCCGTGCACGGCCACGATCACGCGCGGCCCGGTTCCGAACCTGGCGACGCGCAGCGCGCCGCCGGGGACCTCGACATCACTCAGGACGGGATTCATCGGTTACCTCCAGCGTGGAGACCCCCGCCTTCAGGCGAGGGAGGAAACGCGGCACGGTGCCGCGTTTCTGAATGGGTTGCGTAGCCGTAGCCGTCCGCTCTCTGGAGCATGCGAACGTGGCGGTGGCCGATGCCCTGCACGGTGCCGTGCCGGGTGGTGATGTTGAAGCTTCCGGTGGTGCGGACGGCGACCCGGCCGGTGTGAACCCCGGCCTTCCTGCCTGCCGGGACGTTTGCCCGGACCAGGTCACCGGTCTGGAAGCCGCGCACGGTCTTGGTTCGGGGCAGCCGTAGTCGGGGGAACCCGTACTTGTCGGTGCGGGTCCGGCAGTACGTGCCGCGCCCGGTCGCCTTCACCACCAGGACCGTGGACGGCCAGCCGGTCACCACGTCGAGATGGCCGACGTGCAGCGCGTCCAAGGTGTGCGACTTCGCCGCGCCGGTGCGGGTACGGTTCCACTTCGTCCGGCCGCCCGAGCCGGTGGCCACGGGCAGGCCGGTGGCTTCCAACGCCCGCCACAACGCCCACCTGGTGGCGTTGACGGCGGCGGCGTCCCGTAACGGGGCCTTCGCCCGCGCCATGAGGCGGGCGAGCACCTTCGGCTCTCCTGCCAGGAACTCCTCGATCGGGGTGGCGTTCTTGGCCTGGTTGCACGGGATGCACGCCAGGGTCAGGTTGCTGATCCGGTCGGAGCCGCCCCGGGAACGCGGGTGGATGTGGTCGAGGTTGAGCGGCACGTCCTGCTTGCCGCAGTACGCGCACGTGCGCCCCCACTTGGCCAGCAGATACTCGCGGACTTCGTATCCGGCGAGGGTTCCCTGCTGGTAGGCCACCCCTTCGAGCGGCTTGCCCGCTGACATGGCGTGCGTGTCGAACGCGACGCGCTCGAC
>NZ_JBEXUE010000882.1:0-1880 GCF_040614275.1 Streptosporangium sp. NPDC006013 | reverse complement strand
GGCCTCCCGAGGAGATGGCCTCCTCGGTCGGCACGATCCACTGCCGGCTCAGCAGCGCGTCGAGGCGCTGGGCCAGCGTGGACCTGGCCAGCCCGGTCAGCTGGATCAGTTCGGCCCGCGTCCTGGCCCGGCCGTCGCGCATGATGTTCAGAAGCGCCCCCGCGCCGGCGATCGAGCCGTTCGCTTCGCTAAGCATGCGCACAGTCAACACTCCTTGTTTCCGCCACGTCAAAGCGACTTACGCCCTCCGCCTGCTCCATTATGCCTGTCGGTGATTTTCTTTTGCTTAATCACCGACATAAGGGAGCCTATGTGCCCGGCGGGGGAGGGCCGGCCTCTCAGCGCCCGGAGTCCTCGCCCGCCGCGCCGGGGGCCCGGCCGAGGCGCCTGAAGAAGGCGGCCACCGCGTAGGGGTCGACGGGGTCGGTGAGCAGGTCCAGCATCTCCTGCCTCCGCTCTGGGGCGACCTTGAACGGGTGGCCGAACACGTGCGGGCCCGCCCCGTCGCTCAGCAGCCGGGTCAGCATCAGGTCTCCCGGCAGCGCCTGCCCGGAGAGCAGCTCGTCGGCCAGCGTCACCCGCCCCCCGTCGCCGTCCCCGCCTCCGGCGGCGGCCACGGTGATCTCGTCCCCGGAGACGTCGAGGACCTCCCACAGGCGCAGCGGCGTCCGCCGCCACGACTCCAGCAGCCCCACCTCGTCGTCGCGCAGCCACTCGGCGCGCGCGTCCAGGAACTCGCCGACCACGTCGTTCTCGAACAGGGCCAGGTCCGCCAGGGCGGGCTCGGCCACCCGGACGCTCAGCGCGACCAGGTCCTCGATCAGCCGCCTGCGGGCCGGGCGATAGGCGTACGCGAGCAGCTGCCGGTACAGGTGCGCGGCGCGCTCGGGCAGCGGGGCGCCCGGGTCGGTGCGGCACGCGGCGTACTCGGCCGCGTCGCGCACGGCCGGAGCCAGGCCGGGGGAGAGGGAGAGCACCTCGGAGATCAGCCCGGACGCCTCGAACGAGCGGCCCTCGCCCTCGGCCGACCTGGCGATCAGCAGCAGCGCGGCCGGTTCGGTGCGGGGCAGTGCCGAGGCCGGCGCCGGGCCGAGCGGCTCGCGCTCCACCTCGTCGGCGATCCTCGCCAGCACCGTCTCGGAGCGGGACAGGTAGGTGACGGCCTTGGAGAGGTCGGCGCCCTCGCCGTAGGTGCGCAGCGCGCTGCGCACCAGGGCCAGCCTGATGATGTCCAGCGGCGCCAGGTCGGCGACCGACGCCGTGTCCCACGGCGCGCCCACGATGCCCACCCTGCCGGCGTGCACCTCCAGCGAGGCGTTGCGCAGCAGCGGGGAGAGCGGCGGCAGCGGGTCGGCGAAGGTCTCCGGAGCCTTCATCAGCAGCTCCAGGACCACCACGTCGACCGGCACGCCCGGACTGGGCTCCAGCCCTTCCGCGAAGGCGCGCAGCGCGTCGAGGGCCTGCTCCCCGAACTCCTGGACGACCCGCATCACCCGCTCCGCCGGAACGTCGTCCAGCTCGACGGCCGACAGCTCCAGGACGCCGTCGCGCAGGCGCAGCGCGATCACCTGCTCAGGTTCCAGGTGGGCCAGCCAGCCCTCGGGGCCGGTCAGGACGGGCTCTCCGGTGTCGAGGGAGGTCAGCACCCGGCCGCCCCCGGCAAGCGGCACCCCGTCGCCGTCGGCCAGCCGCGCCCACAGCCGCAGGTCGTCGGAGGCCGGCAGCACCCCGCTCGCCAGCTCGGCCCGGGTGACGAGGTGCGTCAGCACCGCGCCCTCGCTCAGCGTCAGAAGGTCGCTCATCACACCATTGTTCTCGACGTCCGGGCATGACGGCGCCGCCCTCCCCGCCACGAGGTCGCACAGGCTCGTGGCGGGGAG
>NZ_JBEXUE010000881.1:0-1881 GCF_040614275.1 Streptosporangium sp. NPDC006013 | reverse complement strand
GCGCCATGACCTTGTGCTCCATCTGCCCGGCGACCAGCGGCAGCACCAGGAAGACCGCGACGATCACGACCAGCCGGACCGCGACGTCGAGCACCTCGGCGATCATGCTTACCTCCGGTCCTTCGGGGGGAGAAGCCTGCCGGGTCGCCGGAATGTCTCAGCCGCCACGCTCGTGCCCCCAGTCGGCGGGCACCCCCGGCGGGAGCGTCTTGCGGCGGCTCGGCGAGCCGTGGCCGGACTCGCCGGGTTCCTTGGCTCCCGGCCACGCCTTGGCGACCCTGGCGGCCAGTACGAAGTCCTTGCGCAGCGGGAACCCCTCGAAGCCCTCGGGGAGCAGCAGCGGGACGAGGTTCGGGTGGCCCTCGAAGACGACGCCGAACATCTCGAAGGTCTCGCGCTCGTGCCAGTCGGCTCCGCGGAAGACACCGACCGCGCTGGGCAGCCGGGGGTCCTCGCGCGCCACCCTGGTGCGCAGCAGCAGGTGGGCGTGAGAGGCCGGGGCGAACAGGTGTGCGACGACCGCGAAGGCCTCCGGCGGCTCGTCCACCGCGGTCAGCCAGTCGAAGAACTCGTACCCCTGGGATCTGGCGGATTCCAGCAGGGCGATCCAGTCGTCGGCGTCCACGTCGACGGTCCGGTAGCCGAAGGACTCCGACACCCGGGCGCCCTCGCCGTGGGTGAAGGGGTGCAGGTCAGGCATAGCGGTCACCCAGGTTCTCGGCGGCGATCTTCTCCTGGAGCATCATGATGCCGTGGAGCAGCGCCTCGGGGCGGGGAGGGCAGCCGGGGACGTAGACGTCCACCGGGATGATCTGGTCGACGCCCTTGGTCACGCAGTAGGAGTCCCAGTAAGGACCGCCGGAGTTGGAGCAGGCACCGAAGGAGATCACGTACTTGGGCTCGGGCATCTGCTCGTAGAGCCGCTTGACCGCGGGAGCCATCTTGTCGGTCACCGTGCCCGAGACGATCATCAGATCCGCCTGCCGGGGACCGTTGGCGAACGGGATGACCCCGAACCTGATGAAGTCGTGCCTGCTCATCGAGGTCGCGATGAACTCGATGGCGCAGCAGGCCAGGCCGAAGTTGAACGCCCACAGCGAGTAGCGACGCCCCCAGTTGAGGATGAAGCGCATGGGTTTGGGGGCGAGCCGTGCGGCCGGGCCCACCGTGGGCATCGGGAGATCTGCCATGGCACGCATTCTCCTTCAGGGTCGGTGCTCGTGCTCGCCCGGTTCAGGTCCAGGTGAGCACGCGCTTGCGCCAGGCGTACAGGATGCCGAGCGCGATGAAGCCGAGGAAGACGAACATCTCGGCCAGGGTGGTCGTCCCGAAGCCCGGCTCGGCGAAGATCGTCGCCCAGGGGAAGAGGAAGACCGCGTCAACCGCGAAGATCACATAAAGGTAGGTGAACACGTAGTAGCGGACCTGGGACTGGGCCCAGCCGTCGCCGACCGGGTCGACGCCGCACTCGTAGGTGAGCAGCTTCTCGGCGGTGGGGCGGTTGGGACGGAGCGCCCGGTTGACGAGCAGCGCCCCGGCGACGATCAGCAGGCCGATCGCGAACAGCGCGAGGACCACCACATAAGAGCCGAAATATCCGCTCATGGCCTCTCCTCTTCGGGGCCTGCCGCACGGCCTCGCCCGATCTGCCGTACGCCCTACCTATAGCAGTATCCGCCCTTCCCGTCATGCGGCGAAGCCCACGTACCCAAGACCGCTAAAGCCTCCGTGCACTTAACCTCAAATCAGGGTAAATGCACTGTTACCGCACCTAGGGTGACTTCATGCGCAACCTGCGATTCATCGGAGGAATCGCCTGGATGGCCGTGACGATCGCCGGTTGCGGCGCAGCCATCACCCCCTCTTCCGCGAAGGCCCCCA
>NZ_JBEXUE010000880.1:0-1889 GCF_040614275.1 Streptosporangium sp. NPDC006013 | reverse complement strand
ACCACCGCACCCCGCGTCACCACCACCAGCCGCGCATCAGCACACCGCTCATCGGCCAGCCACCCCTGCACCAACCCCAGAACACGAGCGGTCAACGCGTGCGCCGCCCCCACCACGTCCCCGTCCCCGGCCGACCCGACCACGACGGTCACCACCTCCGGCACCACCTCCAGCGCCGCCAGCTCCACCTCCGGATCCGATGCCAGATCCAGGGTCAGCTCGGCCACCTGAGTGAGGGGACCGGACGCCGAGGACGCCGAGGACGCTGCCGCCTCCGGCGACATCGCCCACTCCAGGCGGAACAGCGCGTCCCGCTCCAGCGCCCGACCATCAGCACCGGAGAGGTCATCAACCGAGATCGGGCGCAGCACCAGCGAGCGAGCCGACAGCACCGGCTCCCCCGCCGCATCCACCGCACTCAACGACACCGCATCACCACCCACCCAGGCCAACCGCACCCGCAACACCGACGCACCACCCGCGTGCAGACACACCCCACCCCACGAGAACGGCAACCGCACACCCTCGGAACCCTCCAGATCAGCAAAGGCCACCGCGTGCAACGCCGCATCCAGCAACGCCGGATGCAACCCGAACCCACCCGCATCGACAACCTGCCCAGGCAGCCCGACCTCGGCGAACACCACACCGTCCGCACCCCGCCAAGCTCCCCGCAACCCCTGGAACACCGGCCCGTAACCCAGCCCACCCCCGGCCAGCCGCTCATACAACCCGTCCAGCTCAATCACCGACGCACCCCGCGGCGGCCACACCGCCGTATCGAACCGCTCCCCGGCCTGGCCACCGACCGCCAGCACACCGATCGCGTGCCGCACCCAGGCATCGTGATCATCGGCCCCGGCCGGCCGGGCATGAACACTCACCTCACGCCGACCCATCCCGTCCACGGACCCCACCCGCACCTGCACCGCGACGGCATCGTCCGCACCCAGCACCAGCGGCGCGGTCAAGGTCAGCTCTTCGACCAGATCACAACCGACCTCATCACCCGCCCGCACCACCAACTCCAGGAACCCGGTACCGGGGAAGATCACCATCCCGCCCACCACATGATCGGCCAGCCACGGATGCGACCCCAGCGAGATACGACCGGTCAGCAGCGCCTCGTCGGTGTCGGCCAGACCCATGGCGGCACCCAGCAGCGGATGCCCCGCCACGACCTGTCCGAGACCTTCGGCATCTCCGGCCCGTCTGCCACTCGGCCAGAACCACTGACGCTGGAAGGCGTAGGTGGGCAGCTCCACCCGGCGGGCACCGGGGAACATGGCCGGCCAGCTCACCGGCACCCCATGCACGTGCAGTCCGGCCAGCGCCATCATGATCGTCGCCTGCTCGTCCTGGCCCCCGCGCAGCGCCGACACCAGCACCGGGTCCGAGTCCACATAGCCGCCCATCCCCTCGGCGGCCGCCCGCGAACGGACAGTCTCATCCGCGTCGGCGAGCGCGGTAAGGGTGTCGTCGGCCATGGCGGTCAGTACGCCGTCGGGGCCCAGTTCCAGGTAGGCCCGCACTCCCTGAGCGTGCAGCGTCCGGACACCGTCGGAGAAGCGGACGGCCTGGCGGACCTGGTCGACCCAGTAGTCCGGCGAGCACAGCTGCTCGTCGGTGGCCGCCTGCCCGGTCACCGTGGACACCACCGGGATCTGTGACGGGCCGTAGGACAGCGTCCGAGCCAGGGCACGGAAGTCCTCCAGCATCGGCTCCATCAACGGCGAATGGAACGCGTGCGACACCCGCAACCGCTTCGTGCGCACCCCACGCTCCTCCAGCGCGGCGGCCACCTCCAGCACCGCCTCCTCAGTGCCGGAGATCACCACCGAGGCCGGACCGTTCACCGCCGCGACCGACACCTCCTTCTCACGCCCGGC
>NZ_JBEXUE010000879.1:0-1891 GCF_040614275.1 Streptosporangium sp. NPDC006013 | reverse complement strand
CCCGGCGTCGCCATGAACGAGACCGCCTGCACCGGCTGGAAGAAGAAGACCGTCGACCTGGGCTCGGCCACCGGGCTCAAGGCCGCCTTCAACAACGGCTCCGGCACCTGGGACAACAACAACGGCGCCGACTACACCATCGGCACCGGGACCGTGAAGGTCTCCGGCGGCCAGGTGACGTCGGGTGACCCGTGCTCGGGAGGCGAACCACCGGGCAACCAGGCCGTCGTCTACTTCCACAAGAAGACCAAGGGCTGGACGACCGCCAACATCCACTACCAGCCCACCGGCGGCGCCTGGACCGCCGTCCCCGGCGTCGCCATGAACGAGACCGCCTGCGCCGACTGGGCCAAGAAGACCGTCAGCCTGGGCTCGGCCACCGGGCTCAAGGCCGCCTTCAACAACGGTTCCGGCACCTGGGACAACAACAACGGCGCCGACTACACCATCGGCACCGGCGTCAGCACCGTCAAGAACGGCGTCGTGACCGGCAACGCCGCCGACCCATGCACCCCCGAGGTTCCGGACACCGAGAAGCCCAGCACGCCGACCGGTGTGACGGCGACCGCGACCGGTGTCTCGATCGCGCTGGCCTGGAGCCCCGCCACCGACAACGTCGGGGTGACCGGCTACAAGGTCACCCGCACCGGCGGCACCGGGGGAACCAAGGTCGTCGACCTGACGGCCACCGTGCACTCCGACACCGGCCTGGCGGAGAACACCCTCTATCGCTACACCGTCCAGGCCAGGGACGCCGCCGGCAACCTCTCCGGGGCGAGCGAGGAGGCCACCGCCACCACCGGGAAGAAGCCCGAGGAGCCCAAGGGCGGCACCCCGCTCGGCGGCGACCCGCGCGAGGACTCGATCTACTTCGTGATGACCGCCCGGTTCGCCGACGGCGACACCTCCAACAACCGGGGGGGCAGCCAGCACGTGAAGTCGGGCAACGCCGCGAACAACGACCCGATGTTCCGCGGTGACTTCAAGGGCCTGGTCGACAAGCTCGACTACATCAAGGGCCTCGGCTTCTCCGCCCTGTGGATCACCCCGGTCGTGCTCAACCGCTCCGACTACGACTTCCACGGCTACCACGGCTGGGACTTCTACCGGGTCGACCCCCGCCTGGAGTCCGAGGGCACGTCGTACCAGGATCTGATCAACGCCGCCCACGCCAAGGGCATCAAGATCTACCAGGACGTCGTCTACAACCACAGTTCCCGCTGGGGCGCCAAGGGCCTGTTCACCCCCACCGTGTGGGGCGCGCGCGACGATCAGTGGAAGTGGCTCTACAGCGAGAAGGTGGCGGGCCGGGAGTACGACCCGATGCAGGAGCATCAGGGGAACGCCCCGGACCTGACGGCCGCGCAGAACGCGATGGCCAAGGGCAGGCCGTACAACGGCGACCAGTGGTCCACCACCGAGCCGGCGGGCAACACCTGCCGTAACTGGGGCACTCCCACCCAGTGGAGCAGCCCCGAGGGGTACCGCATCTACAACTGCCAGTGGCCGAATCCGACCTCCGGCATGTTCCCCTCGAACTACTACCACCAGTGCTGGATCGGCAACTGGGAGGGCGAGGACTCCCGTAGCTGCTGGCTCCACGACGACCTGGCCGACTTCAACACGGAGAGCAAGGTCGTCCAGGACTACCTGATCGACGTCTACAACAAGTACATCGACATGGGCGTGGACGGTTTCCGCGTCGACACCGCCGTGCACATCCCCAGGGTCACCTGGAACCGCCGGTTCCTGCCCGCGATCCGCGAGCACGCGACCGCGAGGTTCGGTGCGGAGAAGGCCAAGGACTTCTACGTCTTCGGCGAGGTCGCCGCGTTCGTGCACGACAAGTGGAACCGCGGCTCGGTGAACCACTCCGCCCAGTTCTTCACCT
>NZ_JBEXUE010000878.1:0-1919 GCF_040614275.1 Streptosporangium sp. NPDC006013 | reverse complement strand
CGGGAGTTGTATGCGCGGTTCGCGGTGTTCGCGGCGGCGTTGGATGAGGTGATCGCGGAGCTGGATCCGTTGCTGGACGGGTCGTTGCGGGAGGTGCTGTTCGCCGAGCCGGGCAGCGAGTTGGCGGGGTTGCTGGATCTGACGGGGTGGGCGCAGCCGGCGTTGTTCGCGGTGGAGACGGCGCTGTTCCGGCTGGTCGAGTCGTGGGGGGTGCGGCCGGATGTGCTGGCGGGGCACTCGATCGGGGAGATCACCGCTGCCCACGTGGCGGGGGTGTTGTCGCTGGCCGATGCGTGTGTGCTGGTGGCGGGTCGGGCGCGGTTGATGCAGGCGCTCCCGGCCGGTGGGGCGATGGTGTCGGTGCGGGCGTCTGAGGAGGAGGTCGCCGCTCTGCTGGCCGGGCGTGAGGACGAGGTGTCGGTCGCGGCGGTGAACGGCCCGGCTTCGGTGGTGATCTCCGGGGTTGAGGAGGCGGTCCTCGGTATCGCGGCCGTGCTGGAGGAGCGCGGGGTCAAGACGCGGCGGTTGCGGGTGTCGCACGCGTTCCATTCGCCGTTGATGGAGCCGATGCTGGAGGACTTCCGAGCGGTGGCGGGCGGGTTGACCTACCACGCGCCGCGTATTCCGGTGGTGTCGAACGTGACCGGAGAACCGGCCACGGCGGAGCAGTTGTGCTCGCCGGATTACTGGGTGGAGCAGGTGCGTCGGGCCGTCCGCTTCTCCGACGGTGTCCGGACACTGCACGCTCAGGGGGTGCGGGCGTATCTGGAGCTGGGGCCGGACGGGGTGCTGGCCGCGATGGCGGCCGACACCCTCGCCGCGGAGGCCGAAGCCGGTTCTGGCCCGGACGCGGTGCTGGTGCCGGTGCTGCGCGGGGGCCAGGACGAGCAGGCGACGATCGTGATGGCGCTGGCCGGGTTGCATGTGCGCGGGGTTCTCCTTGATTGGCGTGCGGTGTTGCCGGGTGGGCGGCGGGTGGAGCTGCCCACGTATGCCTTCCAGAAGGAGCGGTTCTGGCCGACCGGTCGGCGGGGCGGGGACGCGCGAGGCCTGGGGCTTGAGACGGTGTTGCACCCGTTGCTGGGCGCGGCAGCGGAGCAGCCCCTGTTCCAGGTGGCATGGAACCCGATCGAGACGCCCGCGACCGCCGGTGCGGCGCGGGTGACCGAATGGTCCGCTTCTCCTGATGCGGCTGCCGATGCCGCCGATTCGGTCGTGGTGGTGGACTGCACGGCACGGCCGGCCGGTGAGACGCCGGAGGTGGTGCGTTCGGTGGTCGGTGGCGTGCTTGAGGCGCTGCAGGCGTGGCTGGAGCGGGAGGATCCGACGTCGGCGCCTTTGGTGGTGGTGACCCGGGGCGCGGTGGCGGTGGGTGACAGCGTGGATGTGGATGTGGCGGTCGCTCCGGTATGGGGGTTGGTGCGGGCGGCGCAGGCCGAGCACCCGGGACGGTTCGTGCTGCTGGATCTGGACGAAGGCCGGGAACGGGACGCGGCGGTGGGTGTGGCGGTGGCCTGCGGCGAACCGGAGCTGGCGGTGCGGTCCGGGGCGTTCCTGGTGCCCCGGCTGGTCAGGATGGTCCAGCCTGAGCGGCCCGTCGCCGTGATCGCCGACGGCTCGAATTCGGGCTCGGATCTGGGCTCGGTCGAGCGGTCCGGCGGCTCCGTCGGGTTGGCGGCGGGGACGGTGCTGGTGACCGGCGGCACCGGCGGGTTGGGGGCGTTGCTGGCTCGTCGCCTGGTGACCGATCACGGTGTGCGTTCCTTGCTGCTGGCCAGCCGGCGGGGGTTGTCGGCGGAGGGTGCCGAGAGGCTGGTGGAGGAGCTGACCGGGCTGGGGGCGAAGGTCGGCGTGGTGGCGTGCGATGTCGGGGATCGAGACGCGCTGGCACAGGTCGTGGGGTCGGTTCCGGATTCGGC
>NZ_JBEXUE010000877.1:0-1932 GCF_040614275.1 Streptosporangium sp. NPDC006013 | reverse complement strand
ACGGGAGTACAGACGTGTCCTCTCCCTATCACCCCCCCGGCCCGGATCCCTCCGCCCGGGACCACACGTCCCGGGCGGAGGGATCCGCGGTTTTGGGGAACGTCTCCGCGGGTCCGACGGAGACGGCCGAGGAGGGGGTGCGCTCACGCACGTCCTCGCTGCGGATCGCCATCACGGCGGGCGGGCTGCCCAGGTCACCGTACCTGGCGGCGACGGCGGCGGTGATCGCCCGGCAGGCGTCGGCGACCGTCTCCTTCGAGGAGCCCGGCGAGTGACCGGCCGACAGATGACCCAGCAGCGCCGCGAACCGCAGCTCCTCGGCCGCCGCGCGGGGAATCCCGTCGTCGGACGGCGGCAGGGGCCGGTCCAGCCAGAACACCCCGCCGCGCAGGAACGCGGGATAGGTCACCTCGTCCCGCTGGAGCGTGCGCACCGAGTCAACCAGTAACCGCCCGAACTCCGTCAGGTCGGTATCCGGTGGCAGGTCGGTCGTGACCAGCAGCGAAACCCTCAGTGCGTTGACCATGAGCGGTTATCCCTCCTTGAGGTGGCTCATAGTAGGGGGCGCCACCGACAGTTACCGCGCGGCTGGTGAATCGTGGCGAGATCGGGGGCCGTCGGTGCCGGTGGGATCACCCGGGATCACCTGGGATCACCGCCCGCGATTCCGCGCCGACGGTCAGAGCGGCCTGGGGGCGGGCAGAGTGATCCTGTCGACGGCCTCGCGGCGGCGTCGTTCGGGACGGCGGTCGTAGCGGGCCGTGGTGGCGGGGGAGGAGTGGCCGACGAGGGCCTGCGCGGTGGCCAGGTCCACCCCGGCGTCGAGCAGCTCGCCGATGAAGGTGCGCCTGAAGTCGTGCGGGGTGCGTGCCCCGGCCCCGGCCTCGGCCAGGCGTCTGGCCAGGATGTCGGCGACCGCCTGTCCGGTCATGGGCGCGGGCCCGCCGTCCCTGGTCCGCAGCCGGCCGAGCTTGCTGACGGGGCAGAACAGGGCCCCCGCGGCGCGGCCCCGTACGGCCAGCCAGCGTTCCATCCTGGCCATGGCCTCGGTGGTGAGGTAGACCATCCGCTCCTTGTCACGCTTGCCGCGCACCCGCAGCGAGCGGGAGCCGGGGTCGTAGTCGCCCAGTGCGAGCCCGGCGATCTCGGCGCGGCGGCAGCCGGTGGAGTAGAGCGCCGCCAGCAGGGCGGCGTCGCGGACTCCCGCGGGGGAGTCGTCGCGGTCGCAGGCGGCCAGCGCGGCGCCCACCACCTCAGGCGGGACGTGCTGGCCCGTCGGCAGGCGGGTGTGCTCGACCGTCGGCAGGTCGGCGGCCCGCTGGTACTCCTCGGCGGTCATCAGGCCGAGCCGCCAGGCCTCGCGCAGCACCCTGCGCAGCGCGACCAGGTGCTTGTTGACGTACGAGGGGGACCAGCCGCGCTCGGTCATCAGGGCGCGGATGCGCACCGTGTGCTCATAGCGCAGCAGGTGCCAGGGCCGGCCCGCGCCGCTGGAGACCTCGTCGCCGGAGACGAGCGCCGCGAGCCTGTCGAGACAGCCGCGCATGGTGCGGCGGGACTCGGCGCTGGTCAGGGAGTCGAGATACACCCGGTAGGGGTCTCGCGCGGGCTCGATGGAGGGGCCGGGCGAGGCGGGGACGGCTGGCAGGCTCACCATGCCGACCCTACCGGGGGTCATGAATCCGCACTGTGCAGGCGCGGGTGCGAGATTCCATCCTTACCGGAGAGGAGGAAGGATCGCAGTATGACGGACGGACGAGTCAACGACCCCCTCCTGAAGGAGAGGGCTTGAGGCGCAGCGATGCGCTTGACAAGCCCCGCGTTGACCAGCCCTAGTCATCAGCTCAAGGAGGTGCGTTTTGATGGCTACGTTGAACACGAGATCGCAGACCCACCGGCGGGTGCTTCCTCAGCCTGCCGCTCTGGAATCCG
>NZ_JBEXUE010000876.1:0-1943 GCF_040614275.1 Streptosporangium sp. NPDC006013 | reverse complement strand
GGACCTGGTGGGCGTCCAGCAGCACCGGCAGCGCGGCGAGCGTCGCGCCCCATCCCGGCAGGCGGCCCAGCCTGCGCAGCAGCAGGTACCGGGAGGTGCCTGGCGGCCTCCTGCCGGCGGGCCGCGTCGGCGTGGTGGTCACGGGAGGTTCTTGGCGGCCTGGTTCTGCCAGGCGGTGTTGGCGGTGAACTCGGGGGCACTCCCGGCGAAGGCGCCTCGGGCGTAGGCGTCGTCCTGGAGGCGGTACATCAGCCAGGCCGTCAGGTAGCCGAGAAAGCCGCCGCCGGTGCCCTGGATGTCGTTGTGACCCGCGCCCTTCAGCAGTGCCATGGCCGCCGCCCCGGGCACCTGGTCGTAGTAGCCCCGCAGCGCCGAGGCCGGTGAGATCAGCCAGTCGTTGCCCCCGCTCATGAACAGGACGGGGCAGGCCAGCTGGGAGACCTGGAACCGGTCGCCGGCCCCCACCCAGAGCTGCGCGGGTAGTGCAATCGGCACGGCCGTGGTGACGAGCCCCGCGGAGAGGTTGGCCGCGTTGACCGTGCCGCCCGCGCCCTGGGAGTGCCCGGCGGCGCCGACCCTGGTCACGTCGAGCCTCTGATGGAACGGGCTCGCGGGGTCGGCGTTCCTCGCCACCAGGTATTGCGCGGCGGCGAGCATCTCGGTGCCCGTCCCGGTGGTCGTGTCGGTGGAGGCGATCACGGCGAAGCCCCAGGAGGCGAGCTGGTCGAGCACGCCGGGGTAGAGGGCGGGGGTGGCGTGGGAGCCGTTCCCCCAGGTGATGATCGGGTGCCGGAAGCCACCGGCGCCGAGGTCCGCCGGATGGTGCAGCCGGTAGGTTCCCGAGGCGTCACCCGCGTCGGAGGCGGTGACCGCCCAGGGGCCCCGGACCGCGTAGTGCGACTCGATCGTGCCGGCCGCCACCGCCTGGGTGGTCCGCGACACGAGGCCCGCCGACAGTAGCCCGACCGCCGCCACGCGCAGGACCCGCCGCCGGGACATGCCCTTGTCTTCCATGGTCACCTCACCGATTCTTTGGAGACGTGAACGTCTCCTAACAGAGGGAAGTACGATCTGTGATTGATGTCAAGACAGGATCGGAAGAAAATTCCGGAGGGTGAGCCCCTCCCCCGCGGCCGTCACGGACTGCCCCCAGAAGTGGTCCGCACCTCGCAGCGCGACCGCCTGATCCAGGCGATGCTGCTGCTGGTCGCGGCCCGGGGGTACGCCGCCACGACCGTGCCCGATGTGATCGCCGCCGCGCGGGTCTCGCGCAACGCCTTCTACGCCAACTTCCACGACAAGGAGGCCTGCTTCCTCGCCCTGTGCGAACGGGACCTGCCCGGCGTGGTCGAGACGATCCTGTCCGCGGCCGAGGACACCGGCCACGACTGGGTCGCCGCCGTCCGCCAGGGCCTGCACGCCTACCTGCGGTGGTGGCAGGACCGCCCCGAGTACGCCCGCGCCTACTTCGTCGAACTCCCCGCGGCGGGCCGGCGGGCGATGGACCAGCGCGACCGCGCCTACCTGCCCTTCCTGGAGATGCTGCGCGCCCTCGCCGCGCGGGCCAGGGCGGAGACCCCCTCCCGGGGACCGGTCAGGGAGAGCGTGCCCGCCCTGATCGTCTTCGGCGTCACCGAGTTCATCGCCGCCGAGGTGCGCGCGGGGAACGCGGAGCGGCTGTCCGCGCTGGAGGAGGACGTGCTGCACTACACGGTCACGCTGCTCGCCGACCGCGCGACGGCCGACAGGGCACTCGGCTGACCCGCGGCACCCGTGCCGCGAGGGCACGGGGGGCGCGGGCCGGGGCGGGGCTAGCCCCCCCCCCCCCCCCCCCGGCGGCCCGGGGGGGGCCGGGCGCCCCGGGTCTAAGCCCCCGGGGGGGGCGCCCCCCCCCCCCCCGCGGCCCCCCCCCCCCCCCCCCGGGGGGGGGGGCCCAAAGACGC
>NZ_JBEXUE010000875.1:0-1963 GCF_040614275.1 Streptosporangium sp. NPDC006013 | reverse complement strand
GATCTCCAGGAACTCGTGCTCCGCCTCCGGGCACTCGACCGCAGGCGCGCGCACAACAGGCCGCCCGTACGCGAGATCGCCGGCCTGCGCCTGGATGGATCAGGTCCGCCAACCGGTGCGGTTCGCCGATGGTGTGCGGGGGCTGCGTGGTCAGGGTGTGCGGGCCTATCTGGAGCTGGGCCCCGACGGCGTGCTGACCGCCATGGCCGACGACACCCTCACCGCTCTCGCCGGCTCAGACGAGTCTGCCCGCTCCCTGGTGGTCGCCGAGGACTCGAATACCCATCACCTCACCACGGGTGCGTACGCGGAATCGGACCTGGTTCTGGTGCCGGTGCTGCGTAGGGACCGCGACGAGGAATCGGCGGCCATATCGGCGCTGGCCGAGTTGTACGTGCACGGTGTGGCGGTGGACTGGCGGGCAGTGCTTCCGGTTGGGTCCCGGGTCGAGTTGCCGACGTATGCCTTCCAGCGGAAGTGGTTCTGGCCGCAGGGTGCCGGTTCGCGGGTTGGGAATGTGGCGGCTGCCGGGTTGGCGGCCGCGAGTCATCCGTTGCTGGGTGCGGCGATGGGGCTGGCCGGCGCCGATGGGGTGTTGTTGACCGGCCGGTTGTCGCTGCGGTCGCATCCGTGGCTGGCCGATCACGCGGTGGGTGGGATGGTGATCTTCCCGGGTACCGGGTTCCTTGAGTTGGCGATCCGGGCGGGTGATCAGGTCGGCTGCGATCTGGTGGAGGAGCTGACGCTCGTCGCGCCGTTGGTTCTGGGCGAGGATGACGCGATCGCGGTACAGGTCTGGGTGGGGGCCGCCGAGGAGTCGGGCCGTCGTGGTGTGAGCGTCTACGCCCGGCCGGCTGAGGCCGCCGATGAGGAGCCGTGGGTCGAGCACGCCGCCGGCGTGCTGACGGGCGGCGGTCGGGTGGCCGAGGCGTTCGACGCGACGGTCTGGCCACCACAGGGGGCGACGGCGATCGAGCTGGACGGGTTGTACGACCAGTTCGCCGAGGACGGGCTGAGTTACGGGCCGGTGTTCCAGGGGCTGCGGGCTGCCTGGCGCGGCGCCGACGGTGAGGTGTTCGCGGAGGTCGTTCTGCCCGAGCAGGTCGGTGACGCGGCTTCGTTCGGGATGCATCCGGCGTTGCTGGACGCGGCGCTGCACGCGGTGAGCTTCGCCGGGCTGGACGTTTCCGGGGGCGGCCGGTTGCCGTTCTCGTGGAGTGAGGTGTGTCTGCACGCTGGCGGCGCTTCGCTGCTGCGGGTGAGGCTGGCCAGGACAGGCGACGATTCGGTTTCGGTGAACGCGGTGGACGCCGTCGGGGAGCCGGTGCTGTCGGCGCGGTCGCTGGTGCTCCGCCCTATCCTGTCCGACCAACTCGTCACAGCCTCCCGTGAGCGTGGGGTGGAGCGGGACGTGCTGTTCGGGGTGGAGTGGGTGCCGCTGACGGAGCTCCCGGCGGCCGATCCAGGGCTGGTGGCGATGTCTGGCCCGGACTTGCTGGGTCTCGCGGGGGTTTGGCAGGCGGACGGGCGTGAGGTTCGGGTTCATGCGGACCTGGCGTCGTTGGTGGAGGCGGGTCCGGTGCCGGGTGTGGTGCTGGCGGAGGTGGTCGCGGACCCGGCGGGTGGGGTGGTGGAGTCGGCGCACGAGTTGGCCGCCCGTGTGTTGGGTCTGGTGCAGGCGTGGCTGGCCGATGACCGGTTCGGCGATTCCCGCCTGACGGTTGTCACTCGGGGCGCGGTCGTGGCGCGGGAGGGGGACGCTGTCGCCGATCTTCCGGCTGCGGCGGTGTGGGGTCTGGTACGGAGCGCGCAGTCGGAGAATCCCGGCCGGTTCGTGCTGGTGGATGTGGACGGGCAGGAGATCTCTTCGTCGGTGCTGGCCGGTGTGCTGGCGTCGGGTGAGCCGCAGGTGGCGGTGCGCGAGGGTGGGGTGCGGGTTGCCCGGCTGGTACGGGTGAAGCCT
>NZ_JBEXUE010000874.1:0-1980 GCF_040614275.1 Streptosporangium sp. NPDC006013 | reverse complement strand
TGCCCGACAGCGGCACGCCCAGCGGGTTCGCGGCGGCGGCGGCCCCGCCCAGGTCGACGACGAACCCCAGGTCGTTGTGCCGGTACGGCCGGAGCCGTCCGCGACCGTATGAGGCGGCGATGTTGTGGGCGGCACGCCTGCCCTGGCGGCCGGCGTGCTGGGCGGTCATCGCGGTGTACTCGCCGGGGCGGGTGAGGTCCGGCACCGCGGCCGCGTCGCCGCAGGCGTAGATCTCCGGGTGTCCCGGCACCCGCAGGTATTCGTCGACGAGCAGCCGCCCCTTCTCGGTCGGCAGCCCCAGCGACTCCACCATCGGGTCGGGGCGCACGCCGACGCACCAGATCAGTGACCGGGTCGCCACGAACTCCCCGTCGGAGAGTTCGACGCCGTCCGCCGTCGCCTCGGCCACACTCGTACCGGTGCGGATCTCCATGCCCCGCTCCGACAGCGTCCGGTGCGCGGTCCGCGACAGGCGCTCGTCGAGCTCGGGGAGGATGCGCGGGGCGACGTCGGCGAGGATCCAGCGCACCGGCTGGTCACGCAGCTCCGGCAGCCTCCTGCGGGTGTCGAGGGTGAGCAGCTGGCCCTGAGCCGCCACCTCGGTACCGGTGTACCCGGCGCCCACGACCACGAAGGTGCACCGGCCCCTGCGCTCCTCGGGGTCGTCGGAGATGGCGGCGAGCTCGATCTGGCGGATCAGGTGGTCACGCAGGTAGAGGGCCTCGGCGATGCTGCGGAAACCGTGGGCGTGCTCGGCGACGCCGGGTATGGGAAGCAGCTTGTTGACGCTGCCGACCGCGATCACCAGGCGGTCGTAGCTCAGCTCGCGGGGGTTGCCCTCGGCGTCCGTGCACCTCAGGCGGCGCGCCTCGATGTCGACGGTGCCCGCGGTGGCGAGCAGATGCCGCACGCCGGGGTGGTTTCCCGCCAACGGGATCGCCACCTTGCGCGGGTCGAGGATCCCCGCCGCGACCTCGGGCAGCAGCGGCAGGTAGAGGAAGTAGTCGGTCGGGTTGATCAGGACGATCTCGATCGCGCCCTTCGCGATCCTGGAAAGGGTGCGAACCGCTGTGAAGCCCGCGAACCCTCCTCCGATCACGACGACTCGCTGTCGCTGGGTCATGAGGTGGTTCCTTTCGACGCTCCGTACTTCAGCGGGGTGCCCTTTTCGCTCCCGGGTCAAGCACGGCGGGTCGTCCGATGTTGCCCACTCGGACCGGTGAGGTCCGGATGAGGGCGATTAATCGCCAGGTCAGCGCGCGGGCAAGATGGCGGAAGGGGGCGAGTGGGAGCGACCTTTCCTGGGGATGGCGGGATGGAAGGCGGCGGGGATCGGATGCCGCGCCGGTTCACGGACGGGCCGGTTCGTGGACGAGCCGGTTCCCGAGGGGGGTGGGCTGTGACGACCTCCGAGCAGTCACGTGAGGAGCCGCCGATCTCACCGCCGGCGCCGCCCAACCGGGTGCCGGGCTCACTGGTCGTGAACTGGCTGACCAGCACCGACCACAAGGTGATCGGTTACCTGTACATGATCACCTCATTCGTCTTCTTCATGTTCGCCGGGCTCATGGCCATGATCATCCGGGCGGAGCTCATCCAGCCGGGCATGCAGGTGGTGAGCCTGGAGCGCTACAACCAGATGTTCACCATGCACGGCGGGGCCATGCTGCTGCTGTTCGCGACCCCGCTGTTCGCCGGGTTCGCCAACGTGATCATGCCGCTGCAGATCGGATCGCCCGACGTGGCGTTCCCCCGGCTCAACATGGTGAGCTACTGGCTCTTCCTCTTCGGCGGCGTCATCGTCCTGTTCGGTTTCATCACCAGCGGCGGTGCCGCCGACTTCGGCTGGACGTCGTACACGCCGCTCTCCACGGCGCCGCACTCCCCGCAGGTCGGCGGTGACCTGTGGATCGTCGGCCTGGTGATGGCGGGTCTCGGCACGATCCTCGGCTCGGTCAACTTCATCACCACGATCATCTG
>NZ_JBEXUE010000873.1:0-1986 GCF_040614275.1 Streptosporangium sp. NPDC006013 | reverse complement strand
CAGCCAGACGGTCGTCCTGCAGGTTCCTCCCGGGCTGGGGCTGGATCGTCTGACCTCGGCGGTGCGGGTGGTGCTGGATCACCATGACGTGCTGCGGTTGCGGGTGTCTGCGGAGGGGGGGTACGAGGTCGCTCCGCGGGGGGCGGTGGTGGCGGGCGGGTGTGTGCGCCGGGTGGAGGTGTCGGGGGATCTGGCGGCCGCGGTGGCCGAGGAGGCGGTCGTCTCGCGGTCGGGGTTGGATCCGGTGGCCGGGCAGTTGGTCCGGGTGGCGTGGTTGGACGCCGGGGTGGAGGTGTCGGGCCGGTTGGTGGTGACGGTGCATCATCTGGCGGTGGACGGGGTGTCCTGGCGCATCCTGCTGCCGGACCTGTTCACCGCCTGGCACGCGACCGGTCAGGAAACGGCCCCGCAGGCGGCGGCTCACGAAGGGGTCGCCCAACGATCGGCTCCGCGAAAGACGACGGCTCACGAAGGGCTCCTTCAGGGAGCGGTCGCTCAGCCGACCGTCCCGGTGCTGGAGCCGGTGCCCACCTCCTTCCGTACCTGGGCACACCGCCTGCACGACGAGGCTCCCAACAGGGTCGGCGAACTCGACCACTGGGCCGAGATCCTCGACGGTCCTGATCCGCGTATCGGGCGCAGGCCCCTCGATCCGCGCCTCGACACCGCCGCGACGTTGCGCAGTCTCCGCCGTACCCTGCCTCCGGAGAAGGCCGAACCTCTGCTGGCGGCCGTCCCCGCAGCGTTCCACGGCCGGGTCAACGACGTGCTGCTCGCCGGGCTGGCCCTGGCCGTGACCCACTGGCGCAGGAGGCGCGGCGCCCGGGGCACCTCCGTCCTGCTCGACCTGGAGGGGCACGGCCGTGCGGAGATCTTCCCCGACGTCGACCTGTCCAGGACCGTGGGCTGGTTCACCACCATCCACCCCGTCAGGCTCGACCCGGGTCTGACCGGCTGGTCCGACGAGCGGGCCGCGGCTCAGGCGATCAAAAAGGTCAAGGAGCAGCTCAGGGCGCTGCCCGACCCGCTGGGTTACGGGATGCTCCGCCATCTCGCGCCGGAGACCGCGCAGAAGCTCGCCGAGCTCCCCCGCCCGCAGATCGTGTTCAACTACCTCGGCCGGGTCGCGGTCACCGGAGGCGACTGGAACCTGGTTCCCACCGAGATCGGCGGCTACGACCCCGGGATGCCGGTGGCCCATGTCCTGGAGGTCAACGTGACCACGCACGACCGGCCGGACGGCCCTCACCTGGAGGCCGTCTGGTCCTGGCCCGAGGGGGTGCTCGACGAGGCGGAGGTCGCCGAGCTGGCCGAGACCTGGTTCGAGGCGCTCGCCGGGCTGGCCGAGCACGGCGCGGGAGGACACACACCGAGCGACCTCCTGGTCGACCTGGACCAGGAGGAGATCGACCGTATCCAAGCCGCGTGGGAGAAGCGTTGACGCAGGTCCAGGACATCCTCCCGCTTTCGCCGCTGCAGCAGGGCCTGTTCTTCCACGCCCTCCACGACGAGCACGACCTCTACACCGCGCAGGTCACCCTCGACCTGGACGGCCCGCTGGACGTCCCCGCGCTCCGTGCCGCCGCCGCCAGGCTGCTCGAACGCCACTCCAACCTGCGCGCCGCCTTCTGGCACGAGGACCTCAGCCGGCCCGTCCAGGTCATTCCGGACAGTGTCGAACCGTCCTGGCGGGAGGTCGAGGGGGCAGATCCGGCCGCGGTGGCCGCGGAGGAGAGGGCGCGCCCGTTCGACCTGGCGGTGCCGCCGCTCATCCGCTTCGTTCTCGTACGACCGGAGCCCGGCAGGCACCGGCTGGTCATCACCAACCATCACATCCTGCTCGACGGATGGTCCACCCCGCTGCTTGTCGCCGAACTGCTGGCGCTCTATCTCGGTGTGGAGGCTCCGCCCGCGCCGCCGTACAAGAACTATCTGGCCTGGCTGTCCCGCCAGGACCGCGCCGCCGCGAAGGATGCCTGGGACCGG
>NZ_JBEXUE010000872.1:0-1989 GCF_040614275.1 Streptosporangium sp. NPDC006013 | reverse complement strand
GGGTACGGCTCGCGCGAGCCGTACCCGGAAAGGGGTGTTACACGATGCGGATCGCGTCACAGCCGAAGAAGCGGTAGACCTCGCCGCCTTCGTCCGTGACCGAACCCTTGACGCAGGCCTCCGTCATCCCCGCGACCAGACCCGACTCGCCGGCGCCGAAGTGCAGCACCATGTCGGAGTCTCTGTCGCGCACCCGCTCGGGGGCACCGCGTTCGAGGGAGTCCTCGACGTGGCCGCGCTCGTGCACCTCAAGCCCGGTCGCCTGGCCGGCCCACGCCGCCTCACGCGGGCCGAAGCGGACGGTCAGCGGCTGGATGGCGGTCGCGTCGAAGGCCAGCGGGAGGTCGTACTCCCCAGCCCGCGTGGTGAGGACCGCCACCGGCACGTTCGCGTTGGGCGGGTTGATCGAATTGGGATTCGAGCCCGGCTTGATGTTGATCGCGACCGGGATGACGCAGTCGATCGTGAACTCCGCCGCGCGCTTGTTGTTGCCCGGCTCGGGGTCGACGTCGTCTGCGCTCGCCGGAGCGATCTCCGCCGACAGTCCGACCGTCTTGTAACCGGGCTTGTCGCAGGTGACCCGTGCCGTGGTGGACAGGTCGCGGGGAGCGCCCTTGGCCAGCGCCGGCACAGCCAGGTCGGCGACGCCGCCGGTGAAGTTGACGACGGCGTTCATCGGCGAGGACGGCCCGGTGCTGGCGACGGTCACCTTCAGTGGTACGTCCGCGCTCTGCCCAACGAGCAGTTGGTCGGGGGCGGCGGCAGTGAAGCCGGTGACGGCAAGGTCGGCCACGGCGACCACCTTGGTGCTCGTCGTCGCCTTGTTGTCGGACTGGTCGGGATCGGGACCCCACAGGTTGGAGACCTCGGCACCCGCGGTGACGGTTTTGGGACCGCCGTTGCGGTGGACCAGATCCTCCGCGACGTGCGCGGTCACGGTGAAGGTCCGCTCCCCGTGCGCCGCGATCTCGCCCAGATAGCAGCCGGAGTCGGTGCATCGGGCGGAACTGCTCTTGTACTGGACATCCGACGGCAGGGAGACCACCGCGCGGACTGAGGTGGCCGGAGCGGGCCCGGCATTGCGGACCTTGACGGTGTAGGTGAGGTCGGTCCCCGCGACCACGGGGTCGGGGGAGTCGGCCAGCGTCACCGACAGTCCTGTGGTGTTGAACAGCTTCCACAGCCGCTGAATCTCCGCCTCGGTGGGATCGGGATCGTTGTCCAGGTCGGAGGCGCCTCCCGGGTGGGTGTAGGGCATCTTGATCCTGCGCCAGTCGTCGGACCCCTTCAGCGTGTCCGTAGTGGAGGTGTTGGCGCAGTTGGCGGGGACACCGCTCATGTCGGTGGTGTCGAGGTTGGCCGTCACCGGAGCGGGCTCATAGGGCGGGTCGCTGCCATCGCCGCTCCAGTCCGGGTTGGCGTTCAGGTCGTGCGGCGCCTTGTTCCCGGTGGCGTCGACGAAGATGAAGCGGTTCACGTTGTCGCCGATGTCTACGATCTTGGTCTCGTCGAGCTGGTTCTCCACGAGGTCGACGAGCGGGGCCCGGCTGCGGCTGCCGCCGTCGAGCTTGAGGCGCGGCGGCGAGTAGTCGAGGATGACGCCACCGCCCTGCCGGGGGATACCCGGGCTGTGGTCGTAGCTCATCAGGCTGACGTAGTTGGGCTTGCAGCGGTTCTCGTCGTGCCCACCGTGCTGCAGGCCGAGGTTGTGGCCGATCTCGTGGAAGAGGGTTCGGCCGGTGCCGTTGTGGTCGGCGAAGTTGCCGTCCCGTCCCTGACCGCCCTTGGTGCATCCCGGCGAGCCGTCCACGCTGATCCCGTAGATGAAGATGTGGCGCCTGGGGGAGTCGAAGAAGGTGTTCCTGATGTCGAAGAAGCCGTCGTTCAGACCGCAGACCTTGGTCGTCCCGTCGCCGATCAGCTCGTTGCCTCTGGCCAGGGCGCCGAAGTCGTCGGCGATCAGGCAGTCGGGATCGTAGGCGTCGGTCT
>NZ_JBEXUE010000871.1:0-1992 GCF_040614275.1 Streptosporangium sp. NPDC006013 | reverse complement strand
CCCCTACGGCCTGCAGGCCGCGATCGCCGCCGCCCACGCGTCGGCGCCCTCGGTCGAGGCGACCGACTGGGACCTGATCGTGCTGCTCTACGAGGCGCTCGGCCGGGTCGCGCCCTCGCCGGTGGTCGAGCTCAACCGGGCCGTTGCCGTGGCCATGGCCTCGGGTCCGGCGCAGGCCCTGGCCATCGTGGACGAGCTGATCGCCTCGGACCGGCTCCCCGGTTCGCATCTGGTTCCGACCGTACGCGGGGAGCTGCTGGCCCGCCTCGGCCGGCGACCGGAGGCGCGCGCCGAGCTGGAGCTGGCCGCCCGGCTGTGCGCCAACCAGCGCGAACGCTCAGTGCTGCTGCGCAAGGCGGCCGCGCTGGACTGACTTCCCCAGCGCGACCGGCCCGGATTCGAGCGCGGCCAGATCTCGCTCAGAACCACCTGGCTCATCCACGGGTCGGACGCTAACAGGGAAACGTAGAAGATGCCTCTGAACTGCTAAAACTCATAATTTAGTTCAGTCAACAGGCCTGACGTCTTCTCGGCACCCCAGATAAGAGCGGGCGATCGGAACCAGCGTTGGCAACGCGAAGGTCCTGCAACACCGCGCCCTTCGCCTGGCGGCGAAACTCGGCACGGGTGATCCGGCTGCGGACTTCACGGTCCCGGAGGGAAGACGCCCTGGCCCGGAGTGAGGATTCCGTCGGGGTCGTAGCGTTCATGGGCCGCCTCGAAGGCGGCCCATGCGGGGCCGTAGTGGGTGCGCCACTCCTCAGGCGTGGTGGGTATGGAGCCGACCGGGTACTGGTAACCCCCGACGGCTTGGGCGCGCAGGTAGAGGGAACGGTTGGCCTCCACCATGTCCTGCGGGCTCTCGGCTCCGTGCGAGGCGGTTCTGAGCAGTGTGAAGAGGAAGACCGTCTCCTCGTCGGGCATGCGCAGCAAGGGCAGGTGCAGGCGGGCGCGGGGGAAGGGATAGAGCAGGACCACGCCGCTGGCGCCGACCTCGGTCTCGGTCAGGTCCTTGATGGCGGCCTCCACGAAGGCGTCGGTGCGGCTCGCGGGCAGGAACATGTTCCACCAGGGGTGCGGGCGGTACCACTCGCCTGTGGACTTCAGATAGGCGACGCCCGCGGCGAGCCGGTTGAGGAAGTCGAAGTAGGACATGTCCTGGATCTGCCGGTCGCCGGGCTGGTCGCCCAGCCCGTCGAGAAGCCTGGCGTCGTCGGGCGGGATCGTGCCGTTGAAGAAGGCGACCGCTTCAAGCTGGTAACTCCAGCCAGCGGAGCCGGTCGGCAGCACGAGCTCTCCCTCCACGTAGGCGAAGCGGCCGTCGTTGACCACGCGCCGCTGGTCGGCGGTCAGCGCGGCGACGCTCGGGTAGGAGAGCAGGTAGTGGCGGACCGTCGCGGGGGCGGGCAGCAGGCGCACGGTGGCCTTGGTGATGATGCCGCACTGTCCTCTTCCAGCCAGCGCCGCGCGGAAGAGGTCGGGGCGCAGCCGCGCGGAACACCTCCTCAGGCTGGCCTCCCCCGTGACGATCTCCAGCTCCACGACGCTGTCCGCCTGGGATCCGTGGTGGTGGGTCTGGCCGCCGACACCGCCCACCGAGAGCGTGCCGCCGACCGAGAGCTCCAGGTAGTCGGTGAAGACCGGAGGGGTCAGGCCGTGGGCCAGGGTCGCCTGCGCCAAGCTGCTCCAGAGCGCGCCCGCCTCCACGACGGCCGTGTCCTCCCGCACCTCAACCGCGTTGAGCGGGGTCATGTCGATGATCAGACCGCCCGCGACCTGGCCCTGACCGAAGGTGGCGTGTCCCTGGCCGCGTGCGGCCACCTGCAGGCTGTGCGTCCGGCAGTACTTCATCATCCGCATGATGTCCGACACGGCGCCGGGCTCCAGCACGGCCCCGGGGGTCCGACCCGGCTTGCCGGGGTCGGCAGGGCAGCGGTGAGCAACTGGCGCCGCCGCCACGAGGACTTTCCCCAGCCGGTGGGCGGCACCACC
>NZ_JBEXUE010000870.1:0-2007 GCF_040614275.1 Streptosporangium sp. NPDC006013 | reverse complement strand
GTAATGGCCATCTCACATACTGGGAGAATTCGCTCAAAGGTTACGTTTTTTCTATTCTCGTCAACTGGGGGTCTCGCATCCGGCATGGTCACGGGCGGACGCGCTACGGCTCCCGGCGGCGAGGTCGTCCCTGGTCAGCCATACGGAGGGCGCACCGAGCGGGACGGCTCCGGCGGGCGCCGCGTTCGGGGCGGGCGCGGCGTCGTCGCCGTGGGCCGCCGGGTTCGTCGTCAATTGATCACCTCGGTCATGAAAAGCCGCATCGACTCGCAGACGTGTTCGTGGGCGAGGCCGCCCACCTGTGCCTGCAGGATCAGGTCGGTGGCCCCGGCCTCGGCGATGCGGGCCGCGGCCTTCCGGGAGCCCTCCACGTCGTCCACCACGACCATGTGGTGCTCGCGGAGCGTGGCCATGGCCTCCTCGGGGGGCATGCCGGCCGCGAGCTGGCCCAGGACCTTGTGGGTGGCGTGCCGGGCGTCGTAGTAGTCGGGAGGGGTGACCAGGTTGACCTGGCGCCGGATGTACCACAGGACCGGGTCGGAGGCGATCTCGAACGCCCGCTCCCTGGTGCCGCCGACGAACCACGGGATCATCAGCGCGATCCGCCGGCTGTCGGGGTCGAAGCCGTTGTCGGCCAGGCACTGCCGGTAGCTCGCGATGTCCTCGGCGACGTCGTCGAGGCCCTTGAGCATCGTCATGCCCAGCAGGTTGTAACCGTGCCTGGCCGCGGCCAGGTAGCCCTCCAGGGAGGTGGACGCCACCCACACGGGAGGGTGCGGCACCTGGGCCGGTCGAGGGTAGACGGAGACGTCGGGGATCTCGAAGAACTCGCTGGACCGGCTGATCGGCTCGCCGTCGGCGTTCCAGATGGCGAGGGTGGCCTCCAGCGAGTCCTCCCAGATCTGCCGTGACTTCTCGAAGGGCTTCTGGAACGCCTGGTACTCCAGCGGGGACGCGCCCCGTCCGGTGCCGAACTCCACCCGGCCGCCGGAGATGACGTCGAGGGTCGCGACGCGTTCGGCGGTCCTGATGGGCGACTGGAAGGGCAGCAGCACCACGCCCAGGCCGAGGTGGATCCGCTCGGTGCGCTGGGAGATGGCGGCCAGCACGAGGTCGGGGGCCGATGAGTGGGAGAAGCCCCGGGTGAAGTGGTGCTCGACGAACCACGCGGTGTCGAAGCCCAGCCGGTCTCCGAGGACCACCTGGTCGATCACGTTGCGGAACGTCTGCTGTTCGACCTCGCGGGAGCGTCCGCGGACCTCCAGCTCGTAGCCCAGGCTGATCCTTAGGGACGTCATCCACGCCTCCGTTGTGTGTCCATCCGACCCCCGGCCGAGGCCTTCCACTTAACCAAGCGCTCGCTTGGCGAGATTACCAGCATGCCGGGACGTCAACAAGCCGACCCGTGAGGCGCTCTCCCTACAGGCCCGCGGCGGCGGCCAGGCGGGCGCGGTGCGCCTGCGGGGTGCCGAGGAGCTGGGCGTCCGCGGTGGCCCGCTTGAAGTAGCGATGGGCCGGATGCTCCCAGGTGACGCCGGTGCCGCCGTGGACCTGGATGCTCTCGCCCGCGGCGGCCAGGTAGGCCTCCGTGCAGTAGGAGCCCGCGACGGCGGCCCGGACGGGAAGCTCCTCCAGCGGGGCGCACGCGGCGGCCAGGGCGGCCGAGCGGGCCGACTCGACCAGCAGGAGCACGTCGGCGAGCTTGTGCTTGATCGCCTGGAAGGAACCGATCGGGCGGCCGAACTGGTGGCGCTGTCTCGCGTGGGCCACCGCGGTCTCCAGGCAGCGAGCCGCCCCGCCCACCTGCTCGGCGGCCAGTGCGGCGACCGCCAGGTCGCGGACCCGCTCGTGCGCCGCGCCGGAGCCGATCCGGACGGCGGGGACGGCGTCGAAGGCGAGCGCGGTGAGCGGGGCGAGGGTGCCCGCGGGGGGCGGCGTTCTCCTGGTACACCTACTCGCCGACCCGGGTGCGATACCCGTACGCGCGCGGGGTGCTGGTGGAGATGT
>NZ_JBEXUE010000869.1:0-2019 GCF_040614275.1 Streptosporangium sp. NPDC006013 | reverse complement strand
GCCCGCGCCGGCCGCGACCGAACCCGTCCGCGCGACCGTTCCCCTGCCCGGATCGAAGTCCGTGCCGCCGGCGCGGCGGCGCCGGGTGCGCGTGGCGGTCGCGGCCCTCACCGCACTGGCACTCACCGCGGGTATCGCGGTCCACCTGACGAGGGGGGACGAAGCCGCCGAGACGGCCACCCGGCGCGAGGCGAGGCCGGACACCTCCATCACGCCCACCAGGCCCGCGACCGGGCCGATGGCCGCCGCCTCGACGACCGACCTGCGGATCCCGGGAACGAGGATCACCCTGCGGGAGAACCCATCGGACACCGAGCGGGTCACCAGCTACCGGGACTCTCGCGCCACCGCCTACCTCCGGCAAGGGGACAGTGCGGACTTCACGTTCCTGGGAACGTTCACGACCGCCGTGGTCGCCCCGGGCGGGGCACGCGTCGCCGCCAACCCGGACAACAAGTTCCTGGCCGGGGAATTCGACCTGGTCCGGGTCGTGGATCCGGCGGGAGGCCAGGACATCCAGGTCAGGACCGTCGACACGCCACTGAAGACCCTCAACCCCCACTGGGACGGGACCGGGACGAGGATCCTGCTGACGATCTACGAGGGCCTGGAGGAGGAACAGCGCTCCAGGGGCTTCGTGATCGTGGACGTGGCCTCACGCACGGCCCGCGTCTCCCCGGTACCGGGCGACGGCCTCGACGCCGAGTACGTCTGGGGCCCGGACTCGGCCTCGGTCATGCACGCCGGGCCGGACGGGTCGGTCCTCTTCCACCGCCTGGACGGTACGGTACTGCGGACGGTCCCGAAGGTGGGCGAGCTGACGACGGACGACGCCAGGGCCACCTCCCTCGGGACGGTCTTCACGACCCGCTGCTCCGGCGGATCCCGCGACGTGTGCCTGTGGGACGCCGCCACGGCGGCGCGCAGGGCGACCGTCCCCATCCGGAAGGGGTTGAGGTTCGCCGGCTGGCTGGGCGACCGCCACCTCCTCGCCGTCATGCCCGGGAAGACCACGAAGATCGTCATGCTGGACCTGCGCGGCGAGATCGTGCGCGTTCTCGCGGACGGTCCCGCCGCGGAGCTGGAGAAGGTCACTCTCTGGTACACGCCCAGGTGACCGGCCGCGGGGCGCGCGTCACGGCCCGGTGACCTGGCCGTCCTCTCTCATCGGCCGGCCCCAGGTACGTGATCGTGGCAACCCGCGAAAAACGACATCCGTCTGGAACGATCCAGAATCTCACCTCCCCGCGATCACCGCCAGGGCATGCGGTACGGGCACCTCAAGCGCTCTTTTGCTCGCCGAAGGTTCCGATATCTTCGCAAAACAGCTGAAAAGCCGCAGTAGACACAAATGACTTTGACCTGCCACCGAGGATTGGCCATATTTGCGCAATGGTTAATCTACGCCCCCTCGCGGGAGCGATCCTCACATCCGCTCTGCTGATCGGCTACACCGCCGCCACCCCTGCGGCCGCCTCGACCGCGGAGACCGTCACGGTCTCCGTCACGGAGGCTGCGGCACGGCCGAGTAACGGAAAGATCCTCTACTCCCGCTACAGCCGCGGGCAGGGCACCCTGAAGGTCAAGAACGGCAACCGGACGGACGCCGTCATCACCCTGGTCCGCGGCAGGTCCAAGGCGCTCAGCGTCTACGTCCGCGCGCGGTCCACCGCCACCGTCAGGGTGGTCAGGGACGGCACCTACACCATCTTCTTCACCTCCGGCTACAGGTTCAGCACCTCCAGCGGCAGGTTCACCCGTAACCCCTCCTACCAGCGCTTCGACGACCGGCTGAGGTTCGTCACGACCTCCACCAGCTCGACCATCTGGACCCTCACCCTCACCCCCACCAGGGGAGGCAACGCCCGTACCCGCGGCGTCTCTCCGGGCGACTTCCCAGCCTGACCCCCCGAGGTCCCGCACGCCCGACCGCCATCGCGACGCCCGCAGCGTCACCGAAGGGCGGCCGGGCATCGCCTCCCGCTACGAACAAAGCTCCGTGATGGTCACCTCGAACCT
>NZ_JBEXUE010000868.1:0-2023 GCF_040614275.1 Streptosporangium sp. NPDC006013 | reverse complement strand
GATCGCCCGGGGCAGGGATCCACCGGGCGAATCCAGGTAGGCCCTCAGCGTGGCATGGGCGGACTCGGCATCGTTCTCACTCTCCATCACCTCGACCCGCTACCTCGACGAGCTGCTCAGCCGCCTGTTCGACGTGGTGGCCACCTTCCCGGAGCTGCTGCTCGCCCTGCTGGTCATCGCCGTCACCGGTCCGGGAACCGGCAACGTGATCCTCGCGATCGGCATCGCACAGATCCCCAACTATGCCCGCGTGGTCCGTGCCCAGACGTTCGTGGTGCGTCGCTCCGGCTACGTTGAGCAGGCGGTCACCTTCGGCCTGGCCAGGCCGGTGCTCGTCGCGCGCCACGTGCTGCCCAACGTGCTGGGTCCGCTGCCGGTGCTCGCCACGATCGGCATGGGCACCGCCATCATCGCCACCTCAGGTCTCAGCTTCCTCGGCATGGGGCCGCAGCCGCCCAGCCCAGAGTGGGGCTCGATGCTGTCGGAGGCCCGTAACTACCTGCGCGTCGCCTGGTGGACCGTGCTCTTTCCCGGGCTCTCCGTCACCCTGACCGTCATCAGCCTGACGCTCGTCGGGCGCCGCCTGCAGCGCCGTTTCGAAGGGAGAGACCGGTGAGCCTCATCGACATCGAGGACCTGCGGGTCGGCTTCCCCGGGGCCGGGGTGGAGGCCGTACGGGGGGTGAGCCTGTCGATCGAGGCGGGTGAGTGCGTGGCGATCGTCGGGGAGTCGGGCTCGGGCAAGAGCGTCACGGCCAGGACCCTGGTCGGGCTGACCGGCCCCGGCGCCTCGGTCACCGCCTCCCGGTTCACGGTCGACGGCCGGGACGCGCTCGGGTTCGGCGCCCGCGACTGGCGGCGGCTGCGCGGCCGATTCGCCGGGTTGGTGCTCCAGGACGCGCTGACCTCTCTGGACCCGCTCCGCACCGTCGGCGACGAGATCGCCGAGGTGCTCGCCACCCACGATGTCGTACCCCGTGCGGCCCGGCGGGAAAGGGTGATCGAGCTGCTGGACGCGGTCGGGGTGCCGGAGCCGGAGGTGCGCGCCCGGCAGTACGCCCACCAGCTGTCCGGGGGGCTGCGCCAGCGGGCCCTGATCGCCTCCGCCATCGCCGCCGATCCGCCACTGATCATCGCCGACGAGCCGACGACGGCGCTCGACGTCACCGTACAGGCCCAGATCCTGCGCCTGCTCGCCGCCCGCAAGGCCACCGGGACCGCACTGCTCATGATCAGCCACGACCTCGCCGTGGTCTCCGCCATCGCCGACCGGGTAGTGGTCATGAAGGACGGGGTGATCGTCGAGGAGGGGGAGACGGGGCGGGTGCTGGCGCGGCCCCGGCACGACTACACCAGGCTGCTGCTCGCGGCCGTACCCTCCGCGATCTCGCGCGGCACCCGGCTGTCCGCCATCGCCGCCGGGGGCGTCGCGCTGCGCACCCCGCTGCCGGAGCGGACCGTGGACCACGCCGCGCCGATTCTGAAGGCCTCGGGGCTCTCCGCCGCGTACGGCTCGCGCACCGTGGTCGACGACGTGTCCTTCGAGGTCTTTCCCGGTGAGACGCTCGGCATCGTGGGGGAGTCCGGTTCCGGCAAGACCACGGTGGCCCGGCTCGTCCTCGGCCTGCTCGAACCCGCCTCGGGAGAGGTGCTGCTGGGCGGTGAGCCCTGGTCGGGCATCCCCGAGCGCGGACGACGCACCCGCAGGTCCCGGATCCAGGTGATCTCCCAGAACCCGCTCGGGTCGTTCGACCCCCGCTACACGGTGGGCCGCCTGGTCGCCGAACCGCTCCGCGGCGCCTCCTCCGGGAGCGGATCCCACCGCGGGGCCTCCTTCGGGAGCGGTTCCCGTCGCGGGACCCCGGCCTCGTGGCGGAAGGACCGGGTGGCCGAGCTGCTCGACCGGGTCGGGCTACCGGCCGACGTCGCGGGAGGTAATTGAGCTCATTTTCCGAGATATGTGTTCGATTGAAGGGAATCGTCTTCAGTTCGGTTGGACTCACCGCCGCAGTGAACAACGAACC
>NZ_JBEXUE010000867.1:0-2027 GCF_040614275.1 Streptosporangium sp. NPDC006013 | reverse complement strand
ACGCCCACACCATCTGGGACTACCACCAGATGCACCACGACCTGAGCCGGTGTGACGTGGCCATCGGTCTGGGCAGCCACGATCTGGGGGTGGCATCCTCGCACCGGACGATCCCGGGCGGCTGGCCGACGCCGCGGAGCGTACCCTGGCCGGCTGGCAGGCCCCCCTGCGGGACGTGGCGCCGCTGCCGCCGCTGCCCGCGGTCGAGGGTGGCCGCCTGGTGCTGCTGTCGCGGCCGGACGCGCCGCAGTCGCGCATCCGGTTGCGCGCGCCGGGGGTGACCGTGGAACACGAGCGCTACCCGGAGCTGTTCCTGGCCTGCAGCGTCCTGGGCGGCGCTCTGTCCTCCCGGCTGTCGCGCAGCCTGCGGGAGGACAAGGGCTACGTGTACGGCGTCACGGTGTTCTTCGACAGCCATCCCGGCGCCGGGCTCCTGGCGATCGAGGCCGACACCGCGGCCGCCACCACCGGCCCCGCGCTGGAGGTGCTGGCCGCCGAACTGTCCCGGATGCGGACCCATCCGCCCACGGGCCAGGAGATCGCGACCGCGCGCGCCTACGCCATCGGGTCGATGGCGACCCGCCTGGCCCCCCGCGCCAGGCTCGCCACCGCGCTCGCCGACCTGGCGGCCAAGGCGATGGACCCGCTCCTGTTGCTCGACTTCCCGCGCCGGCTGGCCGCCGTGACCCCGGACGCCGTGGTCGCGGCGGCCGAGGAGTTCTTCGCTCCCGAGCGCTTCTCCGGCGTGGTCGCGGCGGACCCCCGGGAACTCGCCGATCCCCCGGCCCTCGGGTGGGGCCGGGGGCCTCTCGTCAGCTCGGCACCCGGCTAGACGCCGGGAAGTAGGGCAGCAGGCCGGTCTGCTCGTGGCAGTTGAGGTACTCCATGAGGGCGCCCTCCGGCACCACGTAAACCTCGTGGCCGAGCGTCACATGGATGTCGGGGGCGAACCGGGCGATCAGCTCGCCGGCGCTCTTGTAGATCGCGAGGTGCGTCGGGTGGCTGTGCGTCCACCGCTCAAGGTGGGACAGGCTCAGGAACCAGGCCAGAGTGGCGGTCTGCACCTTGGTGTCGTTCGACACGGTCAGGTCGGCGAGGCGGGCGGACAGGCAGCCCGCCTCTCGGGGATTGGCGGTGAGGTAGTCGACGCCTTGCCGGTAGACGGGCAGGACGCGCTGTTCGAACCAGGCGCGTTCCTCGTCAGGGCAGTGCGTCCAACCCTGCGGGCTGCGAATGAAGCACAGGTTCGCCGGTGTGGCCACGACCAGATGGCGACCGGCCGAATCCACCCGCTCCGTCTCCACCGACTCGGCCTCGCCGACCAGCCCTCCGTCTTCGGCGGCGGCGATGCGATCCCGCATCGCTCCGGAGTAAGAATGGTAGATGTTCAGCGCCGTGGGAAACCGCGAGGCGAGACCCCATGACGGGGAGTCGTACGAGTACGACGTCTCGAAGTGATCCACCGGTGCCCGCAGCACTTCCGTCCACAGACCGATCGGCCCGCCTTTCGCGGTCAGGTCCGGGTCGGCCCAGGAATCGAGCGGGTGCTCGGCGGACCATGCGTTCTCGGCCTCGGCGTCCAGCCAGTACGCCAGGACGATGTCGTTGACATGACCGAGCGCGTCGACGTGGGTGGCGCGCTCGTACGTCACGGGGGCGTGCGCGCCGTCCAGTGCGGCGACGATGCCCGACATCACGCCGGCCGCCTCCTCCGCCGCCCGATGCTGAACGGCCAGCTGGCGCAAGGTGACGCCCGTCAGGTCCTCGGGCAGGCGCAGGCTGTACGCCGGGTAGGGGTTGTGAAATCCGTCAGGCCGGATTTTCGTCATGAGGCTGCCCTCTCAGGCCGGGGTCGACCGTCTTCGAAGATGGCTGCGAACGGGCGCCCAGCACGCGGACGGCCCGATGGGGTGGGGATGATGCCTGCGGGGAGGTCGTGGACCTCACCGCAGGTGAGCGTTCATTCCGCGCCGGCCGAGCCGTCTTCCTTGTCGGTGCACGTGTGCCCGCCTGGCGGGAACACGCCC
>NZ_JBEXUE010000866.1:0-2028 GCF_040614275.1 Streptosporangium sp. NPDC006013 | reverse complement strand
GGGGCGCACCCCCGGGGGTCGAGCGGGCCGGTCCGGGATCATGGGATGGCGCGGCGCAGGGCCAGTGCGTCCTGGCGAACCTTCGCGGGGGTCTGGCCGTCGATGAGCAGGCGGCGCATCAGGGCCGCGACCTCGCCCATGGTGTCCGGGCCGAAGCCGCGGCGGGTCACCTCCTGGGTGCCGATCCGCAGGCCCCGCCTGGGCTCCTCGGCAGGCCGGCCGGGCAGGCCGATGCCGCTGAGGTAGACGCCCCCCTCGGCCAGCAACCGGGCGGCCTCGTCCCCGCCGCCGAACGCGCCCGCGTCCACCGCCACATGGTGCGAGACGGTCCAGCCCCGATGGGCGGCGATCACGGTGAAGCCCTCGCGGTCCAGCGCGGCGGCCAGCGCCCCGGCGTTGGCGATACAGCGGTCGGCGTACCCGGAACCGCCCTCGGCGTGCTCTGCGGCGACGACGGCCAGCGGGGCCAGGCGGGAGGCGTCGTAGTTCGCGGTCAGGCCGGGGTAGGCCGCCGCCGCCACCTGCCGGGCGAGATCCTCGTCGCGGGTCACGACGGCCGCGCCAGGTGGCCCGCCGAAGGACTTGTAGGTGGACATGGTCATCAGGTGCGCGCCCTCGTCCAGCGGTCGCTGGAACCGGCCGCCCGCGATCAGTCCCGCCACGTGCGAGGCGTCATAGAGCAGCAGGGCGCCCACCTTGTCGCACGCCGCCCGCACCCGCGCCACGTCGTGGGGGAACAGCATCAGGCTCGCCCCGAGCACCACCAGCGCGGGCCGCCTCTCGCGCAGGAACGCCGGGAGGGCCGCGTGGTCGACGTCGAGCCGTCCGGCGTCGTAGGGCAGGTCGACGACCCGCAGGCCACGGATCCCGGCGGCGCCCTGGGCGTGGTGGCTGGTGTGGCCCCCGGCGGCCTGAGGCAGCACCGCGATCGTGTCGCCGGGGCCGGTGAACGCGCTGTAGCAGGCGAGGTTGGCCAGTGTGGCGCTCTGCAGCCGCACCTCGGCGAACTCACCGCCCATCAGCGCCGCGATCTGGAGCGGGACCAGCACCTCCAGCACGTCCAGCTCCTCCAGGCCGGTCTGGCGTTTGTCCCCCGGCCAGCCCATCGAAGGCCGGCAGCCCAGGGAGATCTCATGGGCGGCCCTGGCGCGCTCGCTCATCGTGTTGGTGCCCGCGTACAGGACCACGCCGTCCTCGTCGAGGCGGCCGCGGTGCTCGGCCAGCACCGCGTCGACCAGCCTGGTCACCGCCTCCAGGCTCAGCCCCGACACCTCGGCCTCGAGCTCGGCCAGGCGCGGCTGTGCCTGGGGCGGTGCCCACGGGGCGACGCGGCTGCGCTCCTGCACGAAGCTCCTTTCACAGGGCTGTCAGGCGGCTCTCACGAGGTGGACCCCTCCAAAACGAATACTGTGACGCTACGGCCAGTGCCGGGGGGAGTCATCGTTCCGCCAGCGGAGATCCTTCCTACATCTGTAGGATTAGAACGTGATCGCGGATGATGTTCAGGATCTGCTGGAGGCGCTGGCCGCGAGCGTGGGCAGGGGTATGTCCGTCGACGATCTGGAGGGTCGGGTCGTCGCGCACAGCGCCCATCACGGGGAGGTCGACCAGGTCAGGGCCCGCGCCATTCTGTCACGGTCGGTTCCCGCGGCGGTGGGGGCCTGGCAGGAGAAGCACGGGGTGGCCTCGACCCGAGAGCCGGTCAGGGTTCCGGAGAATTCCTCGCTGGGCATGGCGGCCCGGCTCTGCGTGCCCCTGCTCCACCAGGACCGCAGGGTCGGCTACCTGTGGATCATCGAGGGCCCGGGTCCGTTGAACCCGCAGGAGCAGGGCAGGGCCGTGCGCGACGCCGCCGCGATCGCGGCCCTGCTCGACGACGGCGGCAGCTCCCACACCCTGAGCCTCCTGCTCACCGGCGAGATCGGTGTGCGGCGTGCGGCCGGCGTGCTCGGGGAGGGGCCGCTGCGCGTCCTGGCGCTGCGGGGCGACCCGGCCTCCCTGCGTGAGGCGGTCGGCGCGGAGCTGGCC
>NZ_JBEXUE010000865.1:0-2057 GCF_040614275.1 Streptosporangium sp. NPDC006013 | reverse complement strand
GGATATGCCTCTGGCCTGCATGGACAACAGGGCTCAGGTCTGGCCTATCAGCCTGAGACCTCTGCATAAGCGCAGGTGAAAGGCATATCCGTTGGATCCCGCGCCATTACTACCGGGTGTCGGCCGAGGCGCTCGGCCGGTGGCAGGCCGAACGCGACCCCGCCGGGCGCAGAGCTGGAGGCCGGCGATGACCGGGCCGGACTACGCGGTGGCCCAGTAGCGGCCCCACGCAAGGTGCTGGACCCCACTGGCCCTTCAGTAGCAGGCGCTGAAAACAACGCTTAGCTGCGTCGGCGCTGGTAGAGAGGTAGGTACTCGCGGATCTTGCGGCGCACGTGCGGCCGCTGGTCGCCGAGCGAGATGCCCAGCGTCGGGAACTGCTTGGCGATCTCCAGCGCGGTGAGAGGGCCCGGCGCTGTAGCTGTGTGACCAGGCGTTTTGCGAGGGTGACATCGAGATCCGATCGGCGGTGCTCGAGCCCGCCGAGTACGCCGTGCTGAGTCCGGAACCCGGGGGACTACCTGCGGACGCAGATCGCGCACCGATTAGGTTTCCGCGCCGCGCCCGTCTGTATGTGTGAGATCGACTCACGAGAGGCTGACACGATGCGGAAACTGATCTTCGCCATGAACGTGACCCTGGACGGCTACATCGCCGCGCCCGGCGACGACCTCGGCTGGAGCGGGGGAGAGGGACCGGACTCCTCGTCAAGCGCCGAGCTGTTCCAGTGGTGGTCCGACCGGGTGGACGCGACGGGCCTGGCGCTGTACGGGCGCAAGCTGTGGGAGACGATGAGCCCCCACTGGCCGACCGCCGACCAGCGGCCCGACGCCACACCGGCGGAGATCGAGTTCGCGCGCCGCTGGCGGGACATGCCGAAGGTGGTGTTCTCATCGACGATCGACAAGGTCGACTGGAACACCCGCCTGGTCACCGGCGACGCGGTCGCCGAGATCACCCGGCTCAAGGCCGAAGACGGCGGCCCGATGGACATCGTCGGCGCGACGCTCGCCGGGGCGGCCATGCGGGCCGGGCTGATCGACGAGTACGCGATCGTCACCTATCCGGTCCTGGTGGGCGGCGGCACGCCGTTCTTCACGGCCCTGGACAGCTGGGTGAACCTGAACCTGGTGGAGACGCGGACGTTTCCCGGCGGCGTGGTGCTGACCCGATACGAGACGAGGCGATGAGCACGGGCCAGATGCTCGGCTCGTGAGGCCAGGTCCTGGGCTCGTGAGGCCAGGTCGAAATCCTTCCTGGCGTGCTCACCGTGACCCTCGGCGATGAGGGAACCTTCCCCGGGCCCTTCCTTGCGTTCCGAGTGAGCTGTTGACCGACTTACTGGAGATGAGGGACGACGGCGTCGTTGATCGTGACGATGTTCTTCGGGCATGAAGATGCCCCGCCGGCAACGCCGGCGGGGCGGTGGTGTTCGCGTTGTCGCGGTGGTGTTCAGCTGGTCGGGGTGCTCATTCCGCGGTGACTTCGGTGACGGCGGCCCGTGCGCTGGACTCGTCGACGATGGGGCTTTTGTCTGATGACAGTGTCGGGGGCAGGCCCAGCCATGGTTCGTCGGTGGCGTCGAATCCGGTGAGCTCGGCGATCTTCCCGTCGACGATGTGCAGGACCGCGATGGTAAATAGCCGGTACTCCGGGTCGTCGGGGGTGCGGAGGTACAGCGCGGCGGCAGGCATGCGGTTGACCGTCGTGGCGATACAGCGCCAGTCGTCGTGGCCGCGCTGGAAGAGCCCGCCGGAGACCCAGCCGTCCACCGCGTCCTTGGCCGTCATGATCAAGGTGCCCAGCTCGGGCAGCATCGCGAAGCGCAGGTCGTCGCGCAGCAGGGCCATCAGCCCGTCGAGGTCGTTGCGCTCATGGGCGTCCATGTACGACTTCACCACGCCGCGCTCGTCATCCGACAGCTCGTGCGTGGCAGGGCTCCGCCAGTCGAGGCGGCGGTCGGGCAGCTGCTCGCGCATCGTCACGCGCGCCCGCTGCAGTGCGCTGGTCACCGATGCGACGGTCAGCTCGAGGGCGTCGGCGGCCTTCGACGCCGG
>NZ_JBEXUE010000864.1:0-2058 GCF_040614275.1 Streptosporangium sp. NPDC006013 | reverse complement strand
GATGCTCACCCCCATTGAGTACGAGATGCTCTATCCGAACGTCCAGTCGGCATGAGAGTCAACCAAGCCGACTCCACCGAACTCGGGGTACATCAGCTCCACGCGGCCCCAACCATGAACACCCGGCCTAGGAAGACCTTTAGTCGCCTTGGCTCCACGGATGGGGCAATTGGTCGTCACATGGCCATGCAGCCGTCGCCCGAAACGGTGCGTGCGGCCGGCTCCGCCAAGCGGCCAGGCCAGGTCATCCGCTGATCGGGACCGTCACGGCATGCAGATGCGGGTGCCGGTCGAGCCGTCGACCCGATGTACCTTGACTCGGATGGAGCCCAGGGCGGTGCGAGTCGTTGTGCTGACCGTGTCGGCCACGGTGCACACCAGTTGCTGTTCGGCGGTACGGTCGATGCCCCAGCCAAAGGACAGCCGGACGTCCACCGGTCCGCGCCGGCCGATGTGGACGAGCGGGAGCGGAGCGCCCGGGGGGACGAAGCTGACCAGACCACGGGCGCGTTCGGCGGCGTCCGGGCCCTGCACCAGCGCTTGGAGCGCGACGTGCAGCGCGTCGGTGCCCCGGTAGAGGCGCGACACACGTTCGAGCCCGAGCGCGGAGGAGAAGTACACGTGCACGGCGGCAGGCCGGCTCGTCGCGGCCTCCAGCGCGGTGGCCGCGGGACCGGCGGGCGTTGGACCGGTGTCGGTGATCGCGCAGGCCGCCGTCAGCGTCACCGCCAGCAGAGCTGGTGCCAGGCGGCGACTCACGGCCGGTTCCAGGGCAGGGTGAGGGTGAAGACGGCGCCGCCGCCTGGGGCGTTGGCGGCGCTCAGCGTGCCGCCGTGCAGCCGGGCGTTCTCGTAGGCGAGGGCCAGGCCGAGACCGCTGCCCTCGCTGCGGGTACGGGCCGCGTCGCCCTTGGTGAACCGGTCGAAGACGTAGGGCAGCAGGTCGGCGGCGATGCCCGGTCCGTCGTCGGTCACGGTGAGGGCGACGCCGCCGGGGACCGCGCCGGCCCGCAGCCGCACCGTGGCCTCCGGTCCGCCGTGGCGCAGCGCGTTGCCGACGAGGTTGGCCAGGATCACGTCCATGCGGCGGGGATCGAGCCGCACGCGCAGCCCGTCCGGGACGTCAACCGGGACGCGGTCCTGCCAGTGCCGCAGCGCGAGCGTCTTGCGTACCAGCTGCGCCAGGTCGACCTCGTCGAGGGTGAGGACGGCGGCCCCGGCGTCGAACCGCGACACCTCCATCAGGTCGTCCACGAGCCGGGCGAGCCTGCGCGTCTCGTCGGCGACCAGGCCCACTGCCTCGGCGGTCTCGGGCGGCATCCGGCCCGCTGCAACGTCCTCGTCCAGCAGGCCGGTCACGGCGGTCATCGCCGCCAGCGGCGTGCGCAGCTCGTGGGAGACGTCGGCGGCGAACCGGCGGGCGCGGGCCTCCATGTCGCGCAGGACGGCGGTGTCGCGTTGCAGGGTCGCGGCCATGGTGTTGAAGGTGCGGCCGAGGTCGGCCAGTTCGTCGTCGCCGGTGACGGTGATCCGGGTGTCCAGTTCGCCCGCCGCCATGCTCTCGGTGGCCGAGCGCAGCCGCCGTACCGGGCGCAGCACGCTGCTCGCCGCCAGCAGCGCGGGCAGGATCGCGGCCAACACGACCGGCAGCGCTCCGGCGCGGGCGGCGGTGACCAGGGAGTCCACGTCGCGTTGCTGGGCGGCCAGCGAGAAGGAGGCGAACACCACCAGAGGAGGCCGGGCCGCGGGCCGCGCGGCGTCCCGTACCGGAACGGCGATCGCCAGCCAGGGCTGGCCGTGCCGGTGGAAGCGCTGGACCAGGGCCGTCGTCGCCGCGGCCGCCGCGCTCCTCAGCTGCGCGGGCAGCGCAGGAGCGGCCGAGGCGGCGACGACCAGCGGCCCGTCTTGGAACGACGCGGCGGTGTGCCAGTCGCGTGAGCCGCCCGCGCGGTCCAACTGGAGGGCTGATAGCCGACCTTGTCGGTGGCGGAGCCTATGCTTCCCGCCCATGACCAGAGATGAGACTCCTGTCGTGCACGTCAAGCAGATGGACGTGGAG
>NZ_JBEXUE010000863.1:0-2062 GCF_040614275.1 Streptosporangium sp. NPDC006013 | reverse complement strand
CCAACGGATATGCCTTTCACCTGCGCTTATGCAGAGGTCTCAGGCTGATAGGCCAGACCTGAGCCCTGTTGTCCATGCAGGCCAGAGGCATATCCATTGGACTTCCGGCCGAAGCCACGGGGACCCCGACACACGCCCGCCGGAGGCGTCCTGATTGAAGCCGAACCCTGGCCTGTTCACGCTGCCCCGACCCCGTCACGACACAGACAAGCCGCTGCGTCTAGAAGCCGCTGCCGACGTCGGCCCGGATGGCGGAGGCCCAGTGGCCTGCGACCACGTATCCAACCGGCCCGAGACGGTCCGTTGTGCCCGTGGCCACATCCGGCCGCCCGCACGCCCTTGCCAGTAGTGGGGCACGGCCGGATACTCAAGGCCGCTGACGATCTTCGCGGTGGATCCTCCTACGGAATGGGACGTGATCGCATGCCCGATGAAAGCACCAGCCAGGACCAAGCCAGAGCCGAGGCCGACGCCCTCGCCGCTTGGCAGGCCATCCCGTACTCCGTCTCCCACGAGGAGGCGCAGCGGATCTCCCAGGAGTATCTGGACAAGGCCCGCAAGGAATCCGAGGAGCAGACCAGCCGGCTCCCCCAAGCCGACCAAGACAGGGCTCGCCAGATCGAGACGCAGCTGAACGCCAACGGTAGGGCGGTGTACGCCAACGCGAGATGGTGGGGCTTTGAGATCGTCCTCAACGCCGCAGCCGCCCAAGCCGCCGCCGAGATCTCGGAGCTGGTAGGGGAGATCGTGGCCATGGCCATCCGTCCCAGGGCGCTCGGCCGGTTGATCGAGCTCTCCTTCCAGATCCGTTCTCTTATCATCCAGATCGTCGGCAGGGACCACGGTTGTCGGCTGGTGTCGCCCTGGTTCGCCCCGGGGATGCTCCTCCCCATCTCTCTGGCCCCCAGGCAGGACACCTCGCTGTGGTGGACGGCCATGAACACCTCCCACAACTGGAGCGAGAACGAGAGATTCCCCGGCCACCTGTCCAGGTCCAATCCGGCGCTGGCGGAGTTCCGCGGCCGGCTGTACGCCGTGCACCGCGGGGACCGGGACGAATCGCTCTGGTGGACCGCCTACGACCCCGGCAGCAATGAGGGCTGGAGCGACAATATCGCCTTCCCCGCCCATCGCAGCGCCGACGGCCCTGCCCTGGCCGTTTACAACAACTTCCTGTACTGCGTGCACCGCGGCGGCGGCAACGACAGGCGCCTGTGGTGGACCCGCTTCGACGGCAACCGCTGGAGCCCCGACACCCGCATGAACGGCGCGTCCAGCCGAGGCCCGGCCCTGGCGACCTTCAACGGCATGCTGTACTGCGCTTACCGGGACGCCAACAGCGATCAGATGTGGTGGACCCGCTTCAACGGCACCAGCTGGAGCAACGACCAGCCGTTCGGCAGCCACTTCACGGCCTCCAACCCCGCTCTGGCCGTCTACGCTGGCGTGCTGTATTGCGTGTTCCGCGGCGGCGGCTCTGACCACTTCCTGTGGTGGACCAGTTTCGACGGCACGCGCTGGAGCACCGCCCGTCGGCTGCCCGCCCACCGGAGTGCGGAGGGCCCTGCCCTGGCCGTCTTCAACAACAGGCTGTACTGCGTGCACCGCGGCTCCGGCGACCAGAGCCTGTGGTGGACCCGCTTCAACGGCTCCAGTTGGAGCGCCGACACCCGGCTGCCCGACCACCTGAGCGCCCAAGGCCCCGCCATCGTCTCCTACCGCGAACCCTACGGCACCGAAGACCAGCTCTTCTGCGTCCACCGCGGTCATGGGTAGAAGCCGCCACTGCCGCCCGCGAAAAGACGTGCTGCGCGTTCTTCGCCTTCCACATCACCAGCGACGGCGAGCAGGTGATCTGGGACTGCGCCGTCAGCGACAACGACGCCGCACGCGCCCTGCTGAAGGAGTACTACCTCCTGCCCGACACCGCAGACCGGGGTCCCCGTAGCTTCGGCCGGAAGTCCAACGGATATGCCTCTGGCCTGCATGGACAACAGGGCTCAGGTCTGGCCTATCAGCCTGAGACCTCTGCATAAGCGCAGGTGAAAGGCATATCCGTTGG
>NZ_JBEXUE010000862.1:0-2071 GCF_040614275.1 Streptosporangium sp. NPDC006013 | reverse complement strand
GTGTCCTTGAGGACGTTCGCCTCCTCCATCTCCAGCCAGAGGTCGTTGCCCTCACAGGCCTTTCGCGTGTCCGGGCACCCTCGGACCCCGGCTCAGACGCCGAAGCTCCTGCGGGTCTCCTCAAGCGCCTGCTCCGCGAGAGCGCGCAGCCCGGCGTCGTCCGGGTCAAGACCCGCGTCGAAGACGAACTCCCAGACCAACCGGTCGGCGTCGGCCCTCCTCGCCACCAGCCGCACTCCCCCTCGCGCGTCCAGCGGGACGTAGTGGTTGACCACGATCGAGGCGGTCACCCGCTCCCGCACGGCCTCGGGGATCCGGCCGGGCTCGGGCAGCAGCGCCCGGTACGACCGCCCATCGGTGGTGACGACGGTCAGTCCCTCCTCGTCCCAGGCGCCGCGGTCCACCTGGAACCAGGGCAGGCGCTCGCCGCCCAGGTAAAGTGCCCTGTCCGCGGCGATCACGTAACCGCCCGGGCCCTCGGCATAGGTGAGCACCCGGTCACCGGGATCGATGGCCCCGCGGATCTCGGCGGGCAGGCGACGGAAGAGCTTCATCTGAATCCTCACAGCGTGGAGAGGCGCGGCACGGCCCCGCATGGTCCGGTGTCGTGTCCGGCGATGGCCGTACCTCAACACTCCACGGTATCCGCGAGCAGGTCGAGGGTGAGCGCGGCCGACCAGGAGAAGTCCCGGCTGCCTCGTCCGCTGCCGTCGAAGGGGTCGAAGCACTCGCGGAAACCCGCCTGCCGTACGAGGCGCAGGGTCTGCGAGCCCAGCACCCGCACCAGCCCCACCAGGCCGTGCACCTCCGCCGCCCGACGCAGCAGCCAGTTGGTGTTCACCCAGGACGGCCCGCGCCAGTAGCAGGACCGGTCGAACTGCGGAGCGCGGATCTCACAGCTCGGCACCGGGTACCCCGCGGCTCCCATGAAGCTCGCCGACTCCAACGTCCCCACCAGCTCCGCGATCCTGTCGGCCGGCAGTCCCTGGTCGAGCAACGGCCCGAAGGAGCCGACCGTGCGGATGGAACTGAGCCGCCCCGCGCGCAGGTCACGGACGCGGAAGACGCCGTCGGCCCAGAGCCGGTCCAGCAGCGCGGCGCGGATCCGCTCCACCGCCTCCCGGTGCGGACCCGCGTCCGCTCCGGCCACCGGTGCCAGCTCGACGAGCGCCTGGCAGGAGGCGAGCCAGATCCCGTTGAACATCGGGTCCTCGACCGCGAACGGGTGCTCGTCTCTCAGGTAGGCCGGGTCGTAGCCGGAGTCCCGGTAGCCCAGGACCAGCGCCATGTAGCGGTCGTGGTGGCTGTCGGGATGCCACGGGGAGGGCTCCTCGCGCCGGTAGGCGTGACGGACCGGGGGCAGCGCCTCCAGCGGGGCGTCCCAGACGGGGCTGTCGTCCATCCCCGACTCCCATGGATGCACGATCGCGGCCAGCCCTCCCCCGCCCAGGTCCCTGGACGTGGCGAGGTAGTCGTGCTGGGCGACCAGCATCGGATAGATCCGCCGTACGAGGGCCACGGCCGTGTCGCGGTCGGCCGCGTGCCGCCACACCCACCACAGGGCCAGCGCCTGCAGCGGCGGCTGGGTCAGCCCGGAGGTGCACACGCCGTGGGGAGCGGCCCGGTGCTCCGTCGAGCGCCAGACGGCCGGGCCGGGGAAGTAGACCTCCTCGCGGGCGGGCTGGAAGACGATGTGCGGCACCATCCCGGTGTGCCACTGCCCCGCCAGCAGACTGAGCAGTTCGGTCCCGGCCCTGCGGGTGTCCCAGCGGGCCAGGCCGATCGCGACGAAGGTGGAGTCCCAGTTCCACTGGTGCGGATAGAGGCCCGGCGCGGGCACGGTCGCGGCACCCGTCGAGTTCGCGTCGAGCACGGACCAGGCCTCGCGCCCGAGCGCGGCATCGTCGACCGCCGCTCGCGACTCCATCCGCCCAGTCTGCGCCTGTATCGGCCGGGAGAACAGCCCGCCTTTCCGGACGCGGGAAAAAGGGCCCCGAAACGGCGCGGGTGACCGCGGCGGCCGTCGCCCTGTCGACGGCCGCCGCCCTGGCCCAGCCCGCCGCGCTGGCCA
>NZ_JBEXUE010000861.1:0-2074 GCF_040614275.1 Streptosporangium sp. NPDC006013 | reverse complement strand
CGCGATGTCGACCCCAGCGCCCCGGCGAGGGACCAGACCAGAGGAGAACCGCGTCAACGACCCCCTCCTGAAGGAGGGGGCTTGAGGCGCGGGCCTGGTGCCCCAGGGCTGGTCGAAGGGCGCGCGCCGCACCTGGCCGGTCCTGTACCTGCTGCACGGCGGCGCCGACGACTACACCTCGTGGACCCGGATGACCGGCATCGCGAGCATGGCCGAGGACATGGACGCGATCATCGTGATGCCCGAGGCGGGCCGGGCGGGTAACTACTCGAACTGGTACAACAAGGGCAAGGGAGGCGCACCCGGCTGGGAGACCTTCCACACGTCCGAGGTGCGCCGCCTGCTGGAGACCGGCTACCGCGCGGGAAGCCGCCGCGCCGTCGCGGGACTCTCCATGGGCGCGTACGGCGCGATGAAGTACGCCGCGCTGCATCGGGGGATGTTCCGCTTCGTGGGCGCCTACAGCGGCGTCATGTCCACCCGCCTGCCGGGCATCCCCGAGCTCATCATGAACGCACAGGCCTCCGAGGGACAGGATCCGCAGGCGCTGTGGGGCGATCCGCTCAGGAACCGGGACGTCTGGAGGGCCAACGACCCCGCGGCCCACGCCAGGAACCTGCGCGGCGTGAGCATCTACATCTCCAGCGGCACGACCAGCAGGCTGGGCGAACTCGACCCGCCGGGAGTCCCCTGGAGCCCGGCCCATCTCGGCGAGCCGATCTCCGCCTACACGGCCAGGGACCTGATCGCCAAGCTCCGCTTCCACGGCATCAGGCCCGTGGTGCACCTGTACCGGGACGGCACCCACAGCTGGCCCTACTGGGAGCGCGAGTTCCGCAGCTCCTTCCCGATGATCCTGTCCGCCCTGGGCCTGAAGGCCGCCCAGGACGACGCCTCCGCACCCCGGGAGCAGGAGAACGTCTGGAACCTGCTCGGCGGAACGTGAGAGCCGGATGCGCGGCGGTCGCCGGTCCCGGCCCGACGATCCGCTGCCGTCGACATCACCCGGCGGCGTTCGGCTGGCCCCGGGAATCCGCTTCCCAAAGAAGCGGACACGCGCCGATGACCTGCCCCTGACGGAACGGCCGTCCTCTCGAACCCGCATTGCCGACCCGGTGGCGTGTTGACTCACCGTTGGCCAGATAATAACTTTGAGTAGTTGTTCAAACACCCAGCGTGGCGAACGTTCGAGGTCGCGCGTGAACCCCGGCGCTCCGTGACGGACGTCGGACGCGGATCCCCTTCCCGAAGGCGACCTCCGGTCTCACGTGCGAGGTCGTCCGGTCGCGTGCCGTCGTATCCCCGCGAAGGGTGACCCGCGGCTCTCGCCTGACCGTCTCGGGGAAGCGCGGAAAGCGCGCTCACACAGGAAGAGGCAGCACAGTCAATGAGGAGCGCATCCAGCGGACGTGCCGGGAGCGCGCCGCACGACTCGCGCGGGGCCCGGCATCCGGTGACCGTCATGGCCGAGCAGATGACCGACGTCTTTCTCGACCTTGGTTACCGCATCGTCGAGGGACCCGAGGTCGAGGCCGAGTGGTTCGCCTTTGACGCGCTCAACATGGACGGCGACCATCCCGGCCGCACCCCCGACCGGGCCTTCCACCTCGAAGACCCCGCGGAGCCCGGCGGGAGGTCGGGCCTCGTGCTGCGTACCCGCACCTCACCGGCGCAGGTGCGGGCGATGCTCGGCAGGACCCCGCCGCTCCGGCTGGTCTGCGCGGGCCGCGCCTTCCGTCCCGACGCGGCCGACACCATCCACAGCCCGGTGTTCAACCAGGTCGAGGGCCTCGCCGTCGACCTGGGGCTCACCATGGTCGACCTGAAGAAGACCCTCGACCACTTCGCCGCCGCCGTGTTCGGCAGGGGCACGGTGACCCGGCTCCGCACCCACCGGTCCGCCTACACCGACCCGTCGGCGAAGGTGTACGTGGAGTGCGCGGTCTGCCACGGCGTCCGGGAGGACGTCCCCGGAGGCGTCCCCGGCACTGGTCGACGGCGACCTGGGCGAGCTGGCCCGGGTGATGGAGCGGTTCCCGCCGCTGCTGGGCAAGGTCGCGGCCGTCGACGCCCT
>NZ_JBEXUE010000860.1:0-2089 GCF_040614275.1 Streptosporangium sp. NPDC006013 | reverse complement strand
GAGGACCCCTACCTCTCCGACATCGTCGAACGGACCTCGTTCGACCAGATCTACGACGAGCACTTCTTCTTCATGGCGGCCGGTTCCGCCTTCCTGGTCAGCCCGGGAACCACCCCGAAACTTCTCGACGCCCTCGCGGCCGGCGGGGTGCCGTTCCTGCCCGGCGCGGCGACCGCGTCCGAGGTCATGGCGCTGGCCGAGCGCGGGGTGACCGAGATGAAGTTCTTCCCGGCCGAGGCCGCCGGCGGCCTGCCGTACCTGAAGGCGCTCGGCGGCCCGCTGCCGCAGATCAGGTTCTGCCCGACGGGCGGCATCAGGCTCGCGACCGCCCCCGACTACCTGGCACTGCCGAACGTGGGCTGCGTGGGCGGTACCTGGCTCACCCCCGCCGACGCGCTCGCCACCGGTGACTACGCACGGATCGAGAAGCTGGCCACCGAGGCGGCCGCCCTCCGCCGCTAGCTCGCCGGCAGGACTCCGCGGGCGTGCCCGTCCTCCCTTGGCTCGCCCGCGGTCATGAGCCGGCCGTGACCCGGTGTGACGCTCGTGAGATCAGGCCCATGGCCGCCCTACCCGGCGGCCATGGGCCATCCCTTTTCCGCCCGGCCGGCTCCTCGCCGGTCCCGGCCACCGGGAAACGGGCTGAACCGGGTACGGGCCCCGCGCGTATCTCGCGGCGAAAGGCACTCCCTCACAGAGGAGCCATGAATGCGAGTACGCATCGTCACGATCTGCGCCACGGTTCTGGTCGTGGGCGTCGCCGGTACGGCGTCCGCCGGGACCCAGCAGGCGCAGAACGGAGCGAAACAGGCCCGGGCCGGAGCCGGTCAGGCGAAATCCTGGACCGGCCACGCGCAGGCCGGAACGCAACGCACGCAGAGCCGTTTCTCGGTCACCAACCTGGTCTCGGACGTCAGCGGACGGGCGGCGGTCACCGACCCCGCACTGATCAACCCGTGGGGACTGGCCATGGGCAAGACCCTCTGGGTCTCGGCCGCGGGCAGCGGCCTGGCCACGGTCTACTCCGGCGGCGCGGGCACCGTGAAGCAGGAGAGGACCCAGGTCCGCGTCCCCGGCGGCAGGCCCACCGGGCAGGTCGTCAACATGGGCGAGGAGTTCGTCGTCAAAGGACCCGGCGGTTCGGGACCCGCGACGTTCATCTTCGCCAGCCCCAGCGGGGCGATCACCGGCTGGAACGCCGAGGCCGACCCGGATGACGCGATCATCAGCGCGTTCGTGAAGGGCGCCGACTTCAAGGGCCTGGCCCTGGCCCAGACCAACCGGGGGCCGCTGCTGCTGGCCGCCGACTTCGCGGGCAACCGGATCCACGTCTTCGACGGCGACTTCGAACGGATCATGACCAGCCGTCGCGCGTTCCGCGACCCGGGCCTGCCTGACGACTACGCGCCGTTCAACGTGGAGGTCGTGGGCCGCTCCATCCTCGTCGCGTACGCCAAGCGCGACCCCGAGACCGGCAAGTCGGTGGCCGGGCAGGGCAAGGGGTTCATCAGCCAGTTCAACGGCTCCGGCCGGTTCGTCGGCCGCTTCGCCGCGCGGGGGGCACTCAACGCGCCCTGGGCGATGACGCCGGCCCCGAAGGGGTTCGGCGCCCACTCCGGAGCCCTGCTCGTCGGCAACTTCGGCGACGGCCGGATCAACGCCTACAACCCGCGCAACGGCCGCCCGCTCGGCCCGCTGCGCTCCGCCGACGGCAGGCCCATCACCCTGGGCGGCCTGTGGGACCTGGAACCCGGCACGGACGCCGTCGGCGGCACCGGCTCCCTGTGGTTCAGCGCCGGCAGCGACGGTGGCACCCACGGCCTGCTCGGCCTGATCCGGCCCGCGGGCGCCGCCACCCCGACGGCCTCCCCCTCCGGCGGCGCCTCCCCCGCGCCCTCGCCCTCACATTCAAGCTCCCACGGCTCCGGTTCCGGCAACTCCGGCTACGGCTACTGACGGACGGCCGACGGGCACGAGGGCCCTGGGCCTCGCAGGCGGGGCAGCCGTTGGCCGGTTCGTGCCTGGCATCGGCCGCCTCAAGTAACCTCGCCCCCCGCCGCCGACGGCGTGAGATCCGGCACACCAGCCC
>NZ_JBEXUE010000859.1:0-2096 GCF_040614275.1 Streptosporangium sp. NPDC006013 | reverse complement strand
GAACGCCATGGTGAAGGACTTCACGCCGGTGGCGCTCATGACCGTCGCGGGGTTCGGCGGGTTGCCCCAGCCCATGTAGAGGTACGGGGCTCCGGGCATCTTGCCGACCGGGTCGGGGTTGGTGCAGCCGGTGGTGGTGGCGCTCACCGCGCCGCTGGCGGCCGACTCGCCCTGGGCGTTGTAGGCCTTGACGGTGTAGGTGTGCGAGGTGCAGGTGCCGAGCGAGCCGATGGTGGCGCTGGTCCCGGTGACCTGGGCCCGCTGGGTGCCGCCCTCGTAGACGCGGTAGCCGGTGACGGTGCCGCTGGAGGCGCCCCAGGACAGGGAGATCGAGGAGTTGGTGGTGGCGGTGACCGACGGGGTACCGGGCGTGCCCGGGGTGCCGGGGGTGCTGCCGCCGCAGGCCGCGCCGTTGAGCGTGCAGTTGGACGGGGTGACGCCGCCGGGGCTGCCGTTGAAGCCGAAGCTCGCGGTCGCACCGGGCGCCAGGGTGCCGTTCCAGCCGACGTTGGTGAAGGTGAAGCGCTGCCCGCTCCGGCTCAGCGACGCGTCCCAGAAGGAGCCGATGTTGGCACCGGAGGGCAGGTCGAAGGCGACCGACCAGCCGTTGATCGTGGTGGTGCCGCCGTTGGTGATCGTGTACTTGCCCTCGAAACCGGTCCCCCAGTCGGAGACCTTGGTGAAGACGGCGGTGGGAGACGCCGCGAAGGCCGGGGCCGCGACCGTTGACAGGCCGAGTGACATGCCGAGCGCGGCCAGAACCGCGGTCAGCGTTCGTCGAATTCTCATGCTTCTTCCTCGGTTGGGGGGTGTTCGGAGGCTTAGGGCAGGGTCGCGAGGTGCGGCTTGACGGTCCTGGAGAAGTTCCAGCCGTTACTGGCGTCCCAGTTGATGGACCAGGTCATCGCGCCGCGGATCCCGGGGTAGGCGCGCGGCGGCACGAAACCGCCGCAGTTGGTCCTGGTGGCCAGGCAGGTCAGGGCCTGGTTGACCAGTGCGGGGGCGACGATCCCGCCGCCCGCCGCACCCGGTCCCGCGGGCAGGCCGAGCGCCACCTGGTCGGGGCGCAGGCCGTTCTCCAGCTGGATGCAGGCCAGCGCGGTCATGAAGTTGACGGTGCCCTGCGAGTAGGCGGCCATCTGGTCGCAGCCGAGCATGGAGCCGGAGTTGTAGTACTGGGTGTGGACGACGGTGAGGATGTCCTTGATGTTCAGCGCCAGCTTGAAGTACTCGGCGCCGGTGGACTGCATGTCGATGGTCTGCGGCGCCATCGTGATGATCAGGTTCGCACCGGCCTTGGCCCGCAGCGCACGCAGCGCCTGGCCCATGTAGGTGGCGTTGAGGCCGTTCTCCAGGTCGATGTCGACGCCGTCGAAACCGTAGTTCTGCATCAGGGCGTAGACGGTGTCGGCGAACTTGGTCGCGGCGGCGGCACTCGCCACCTGTACCCGACCGGCCTCGCCACCGACCGAGAGGATGACCTTCTTGCCGCGGGAGTGGAGGGTCTGCACGTCGGTCTTGAACTGGGCGTCGGTGTAGCCGCCGAGGGAGGCCGACAGGCCCGGGTCCACACCGAAGACGACCTCGCCCGGGGTGGCGGTGGCCTCGCCGAAGGAGACCGCGACCAGGTCGTACTCGTTGGGCACCGCCGACAGCCGCAGCTCGACCGCCGCGTTGTCGAAGTTGTGCCAGTACCCGGTGAGGAAGTGCTTGGGCAGCGGGCCTGTGGTGCAGCCGGTGGTGGTGGCACTGGCCGGGTCGCTCTTCGGCCCCTCACCCGCGGAGTTGTACGCCGCCACCGTGTAGGTGTGCGCCTCGCACACCCCCAACCCCGACACCGTCGCACTCGTCCCGGTCACCGTCGCCTTGACAGCCGAACCCTCATAGACCCGGTAGCCGGTCACCGAACCCGACGACGCACCCCACGACAACGCCACACTGTTCGCACCACCCGTCGCCGACACCGCACCCGGCTTACCCGGGGTGCCTGTGGTGCAGCCCGTGGTGGTGGCACTGGCCGGGTCGCTCTTCGGCCCCTCACCCGCGGAGTTGTACGCCGCCACCGTGTAGGTGTGCGCCTCGCACACCCCCAACCC
>NZ_JBEXUE010000858.1:0-2098 GCF_040614275.1 Streptosporangium sp. NPDC006013 | reverse complement strand
TAATCCACTCTGGATCGGATGGACGCCCCCTGCTTGCTAGTTCACTACCAGGTGCAACTGTCGGAGCCCGAGATGCTCCCCGCCCCGTAAGTAGCCGTTACGCGGATCGTGGCCGTTCCCGACCCGCTGCCCGTGGAGGCGGTATGGGTTGGAGCACTCCAGGAACCAGACGAAGAAGCGTAGACGTTGGTCCCGCCTCCGAAGGCGTAGCTTGTGCCGTTGCTGTGGTTTTCGCCGACGACCCAGTCGGCTTCAACCAAACCACCTCGGGGAAAGCCCACCCCCCACGTCTTGTACGAGTACGTGTTGGCGGTCTTGTTGCAGGTGATGTCCACGAACAGCTCAGGCGTGACCGCACTGGCAGAGGGGATACCCGCCGCGAGAATGGCTGCCAGAGCTGCGAGGCCGACTCCGAGACGCTGGACTTTACGGGCGACGGAGCCGCGCTGATGCCTCACGCTCTGTGAGTCACGGGACGCGGGGGACAGCATGGATCGAACGCGCATGCAGTATGCTCCTTTGTGCATCGAAACGGTGCGCTGCGGGCGGATGGGCCTGCCACGGATTCCTCCGCCCGCAGTAGATCATGACAAGTCTTTTTGACTTTCCACAATTCTTGCGCAAGAAAAGAAGCCCTGATAAGGGCACTCATTTTATTATTTGGCGCATCCTCGACTTATTTTTTCGGCCCGCCGAAATTTCATCGAATCCAAGTAGAATTTACCTGCGGTTCGTTGCAGGATGTGCCTCAATCAACACGGACAGCATTGCGTTATTTTGGGTTTCGGATACACCAGTCCTCAGCCTTGCTTGCTCCTGAAAAAAGATGACACTTGCCGCATCGAGACCCTGTGTATCTATGATTTCACTTAGGGTGCACCATATCGGGCGCTCAAGCACCTCGAAGCAACGCCAGTCTGTCTTGCTGAACGACGAAGTTTCAATGACGGCGGATCTGGCTATCTATTTGACAAAGTAGTGACCGGCATTTTCCTGTTTCCACTTGGCGCCGCCGAGGGGAAAAGGCAGCAGGGAGTGGCGCGGACACGGCACCGGCCCGCCTCGGGGAAAGTGGGAACGCGCCAGTGGGGACTGGTGATCGGCTACCTCACCTCTCGGCTTCCTGGGCCATGCGCTCCAACTCCTCCGCCGCCCGGAGATAAGCGTCTTTCCTCACGCCACTCGCGGTGGCCGCGGCGATCCGGGACTCCTCGGCCTGGTGCCTAAGCCCGTCCTGGTTCTTCTTCGCGCTGTTCTTCATAGAGGTTCTCCTGCCTGGACAAACGGCCCCCCGGTCCGAGTTGCTACAGACCCCACCAGCAGGCCTGACGCCGGAATCGAAGATCGAGCGGGTCAGGACACCGTCTCCTCACCGTCAGCCAGTCCTGCCTAGCCGCCCTGGCCAGGGCTTCGTAGCGTCCGCTGTGATAGCGCACATCTCGATACCCGACGGCGAGGGGTATGTATGGGATTTTGGGAACGCTTCACCATGGGCAGGAACAGCGTCAACGGGCACGCCCCTAATCCACCGCCAGCCACCCCGCCTGTCGTCGAACTGGCGCCCGTCGTTCCGCGCACCGAACCCCGCATGTCGACAGACTTGGGCGACGCGCTGACGGCCTACTGGCGCAGTGGGATCTGGTGGGGCGGCCCAGGCCTCATCGCGTGGATGATCAACAACGGTCACATGTCCGAGGCCGCGTACGCGCTGGATGAGGTCCTGAAGGTGCCGAGCCTGCCCGAGAAGCAGCGGCGGGCGTTGCTCGGACAGCGCAAGAGACTGGAGGCCTTGGAACGCCGGGCCCAGGAAAAGCCGACGCTCCACCGACCTGACACCCCATCGAGCGAACAGCCCGGACAGCCCCCCTCCAGCACCGCGACGGCGACTTCCGGCGCGCCCCCGGAACCGGCGGGTGATCTGAGCCCGTGACCGGCTGAGGGCCTCGCCGTCATCCGGTGCTTGAGCGGCTGCGAGCGCGGGAAAAGGCTCTGCGGACCAACTGACTGGTAAGACTCTCGGGAGCGTTCGTGGCCGGCTGCGTGGCCGCGACGGTGCTGGTGAACCGCAGGGACCTGCTGTCGCTGGCGGTCTCTCCGC
>NZ_JBEXUE010000857.1:0-2123 GCF_040614275.1 Streptosporangium sp. NPDC006013 | reverse complement strand
GCTCGCCGGTCATTCGATCGGGGAGATCACGGCGGCTCACGTGGCCGGGGTGCTGTCGCTGGCCGATGCGTGTGCGCTGGTGGCGGCCAGGTCGCGGCTGATGCAGGCCTTGCCGACCGGCGGGGTGATGGTGGCGGTGCAGGCGACAGAGGAGGAGGTCGCCGAGCTGCTCGCCGGGCGTGAGAGCGAGGTGTCCGTCGCGGCTGTCAACGGTCCCACCTCTGTGGTGATTGCCGGTGTCGAGGAGCCGGTGCTCGGGATCGCCGCCGTCCTGGAAGAGCGTGGGGTGCGAACCAAGCGGTTGCGGGTGTCGCATGCGTTCCATTCGCCGTTGATGGATCCGATGCTGGAGGACTTCCGCACGCTGGCGAGCAGGCTCACCTACAACCCGCCGCGGGTTCCGATCGTGTCCACCCTGACGGGAGAAGCAGCCGCGGCTGAGCAGTTGTGCTCGCCGGATTACTGGGTGGACCAGGTCCGTGGCGCGGTCCGTTTCGCCGACGGCGTGCGCGTTCTGCACGGGCAGGGCGTGCGGGCCTATCTGGAGCTGGGCCCCGATGGCGTCCTGACCGCCATGGCCCAGGACACGCTGGCGGCGGACCCAAGCTCCGACGTGGTGCTGGTCCCGGTGCTGCGCAGGGACCGGGACGAGCACGAGGTCGTCACCGAGGCGCTGGCTCATCTGCACGTGCACGGCGTACCGGTGCAGTGGCAGGCGGTGCTCCCGCGTGGACGCCGGGTCGACCTGCCCACCTACGCCTTCCAGCACCAGCGGTTCTGGCCCGAGACCGGCGGCCCGGCCAAGGGCGCCGCCGCGGCCGATCCGGTGGACGCGGAGTTCTGGGCGACCATCGAGCGTGAGGATCTCCAGTCCCTCGCGGCGCGGCTGGATGTGGAGCAGGAGACGCTCAGCGCGGTGTTGCCGGCGTTGACGTCCTGGCGCCGAGCCCGGCGCGAGACGTCCGTCGCGGACTCCTGGCGATACCGCGTCATTTGGAAGCCGCTGACCAACGTCTCGGCCGCCGTCGTCCCGGGCACCTGGCTCGTCGTGGTGCCCGCGGAGCTGGCCGGCGACGTCTGGGCGGAGTCCGTGGTCCAGATGTTCGGCGCGGCAGCCGTACGGCTGGACGTATCCGGACAGGACCGGGCCGCGCTCGCCGAGCAACTGCGCGAGAGCCTCGACGCGGAGCCGGCCGGGGTGGCATCGCTGCTGGCGCTGCGTGAGACCACGGAGCCAGGTGTCTCGGAGGGTTCGGCGCTGACGTTGACCCTGCTGCAGGCACTGGGCGATGCCGGTGTCGAGGCGCCGTTGTGGTGCGTCACGAAGGGCGCCGTCTCGATCGGCCGGTCCGACACGGCGCCGAGCCCGGCTCAGGCGGGCGTGTGGGGCCTCGGCCGGGTGGCCGCGCTGGAGCACCCGAACCGGTGGGGCGGCCTGATCGACCTTCCCCAGACGCTGGACCAGCGGGTGGTGACCTGGCTGGCGGGCATCCTCACCGTTCCCGACTCCGAGGATCAGGTGGCGATCCGCTCGACCGGCGTCTACGGCCGCAGACTGGCCCACGCTCCCTACCGGGGCACCGACACCATGCCACGACCGCACGGCACGGTCTTGATCACCGGTGGCACGGGCGCGCTCGGTGGTCACGTGGCCCGGTGGCTGGCCGCCCAAGGCGTCGAACATCTCGTGCTGACGAGCAGGCGGGGCATGGCGGCCGACGGTGCGGCCGAGTTGCGCGACGAGCTGACCGCGCTGGGCGCCCGGGTGAGCATCGTGGCATGTGACGCGGCCGACGCGGACGCCCTCGCGGCCGTGCTGGCCGACATCCCGGCCGAGTACCCGCTGACCGGGGTGGTCCATGCCGCCGGTATCAGCCCGGCGAACAGCCTGGACGGGCTGGACGCCGCCGAGCTGGCCGAGGTGATGCGGGCGAAGGTCCTCGGCGCGCTGAACCTCGACGCGCTGCTGGGCGACCGCGAGCTCGACTTCTTCGTGCTGTTCTCCTCGATCGCCGCGGTGTGGGGCAGTGGTGGCCAGGCCGCCTACGCCGCCGCCAACGCCTCCCTTGACGCCCTCGCCCGCCGGCGGCGTACGCGTGGAGTCGTGGCGACCTCCGTCGCCT
>NZ_JBEXUE010000856.1:0-2132 GCF_040614275.1 Streptosporangium sp. NPDC006013 | reverse complement strand
CCCGCGTCCAGCATGTCGAACCAGCGATAGGTCAGCCCCGGGAACTGCTCCTGGTCACGGATGTCCAGCTTGCCCAGCTCCACAAACCGGCCACCTGGGCGCAGCAACCGGGCGGAAGCGTCGATGAAGTCGCCGGTCAGGGAGTTGAGGACCACATCGATCCCGCGCCCGCCGAACCGCTCCTCAAACTCCAGAGTGCGCGAGGAGGCGATGTGATCGTCCGGGATGCCCAGCGAACGCAGCACGTCCCACTTGGCCGGACTCGCCGTGGCGAACACCTCGACACCGAGCCGCTGGGCCAGCTGGATCGCCGCCATACCGGTCCCGCCGGTACCCGCGTGCACCAGCAGCGACTCGCCCTCCCGCAACCCGGCCAGATCCATCAACCCGTAATAGGTCGTCAGGAACGCCACCGGAATCGTCGCCGCCTGCTCGAACGACACACCATCGGGAATCTTGGCCAACCCGCCCGCACCGGTGACCACCATCGGGCCGAATCCGCCCTCGGTCAGACCGACCACCCGATCGCCCGGGCGCAGGCCGTCCACCCCCGGACCGACCTCCAACACCACCCCGGCCGCCTCGCCGCCCATCAGGCCGACCTTGTCCTGCCACCAGCCCAACGCGTTGAGCCCGTCCAACAGATCCCGGAAGTTCACCCCCGCGGCATGCACCGCGACTCGCACCTGCCCGGCCCCCAGCGGCTCAGCCGCCTGCGGGAACTCAAGCAACTCCAACGCGTCCAAGCTGCCCTTGGCCCGGCTGCCCAGCCGCCACGCCACCCCACCGGCCGGAGGCAACAAGCCCGCCCCCGACCCCAGCGACACCAACCGTGGCACCCGTACGCCACCCTCGCGCACCACCGCCTGCGGCTCACCGGAGGCCAGCACCCCGGCCAGCACCGACGGGGACAGCTCCCCATCGACATCCACCAGAACGAACCGGCCCGGGTTCTCCGACTGCGCCGACCGCACCAACCCGCATGCGGCAGCCGCCGCCAGATCCGACACCGTTTCGCGATCACCGGCCGCCACCGCACCCCGCGTCACGAACACCAACCGTGAATCGCGATACCGCTCATCGGCCAGCCACCCCTGCAGCAGGCCCAGCACCCCAGCGGTCACCTCATGCGCCGCCGCCACCGCATCCGCCATCGGTTCGGTGCCGACCTCGACCAGCACCACCCCCGGCACCGGACCGGCCTCGGCCAGCACCGCGACCGACTCCCACATCCCCGCAAGACCCAGCGCATCCGGCTCGAACACCGCCACCGGCACCGGATCGGCCGCGGGGACTTCAGATAGCGTGGTCCACTCCAGCCGGAACAGCCCGTCGTGTTCCGTCGCCTGGCCACCACCCGCGGCGGCGAGCTGGCCGGCCGAGAACGGGCGCAGCACCAGCGAACGCGCCGACAGCACCGGCTCCCCAGCCGCGTCCGCAGCGGTCAGCGTGACCGAGTCGGCACCGGTCCGGGTCAGCCGGACGCGCAGCAGCGCCGCACCTGCGGCATGCAGGCTCACCTCACTCCAGGAGAACGGCAACCGGCCGCCCTCGGAATCGTCCAGCCCGACGAAGGTCACCGCATGCAGCGCCGCGTCCAGCAGAGCCGGATGCATGCCGAACGAACCCGCGCTCGACTGCGTCTGCTCAGGCAGCGCGACCTCGGCGAACACCTCACCCCCGGCGCCACGCCAGATCGCCCGCAACCCCTGGAACACCGGACCGTATTCGAACCCGCCCACGGCCAGTTCCTCATACAGCCCGTCCAGCTCGACAGCGGTCGCGCCCTGCGGCGGCCAGACCGCGGCATCGAACGGCATGGCAGAGGACGCGCCGGTAGCCAACATTCCAGCGGCGTGCCGTACCCACGGCACGTCGTCGGCGGCCTCCGCCGAGCGGGCGTAGATGTTCACGCTCCGGTGGCCCGACTCCTGAGCCGCGCCCACCCACACCTGGACCGCGACCGCGTCGTCCTCGCCCAGCACCAGCGGCGCGGTCAGCGTCAGCTCCTCCACCACATCGCAGCCGACCTGATCGCCCGCCCGGACCGCCAGCTCAAGGAAACCGGTACCCGGGAAGATCACCGTACCGGCCACCGCGTGATCGGCCAGCCACGGATGCGACCGCACCGA
>NZ_JBEXUE010000855.1:0-2153 GCF_040614275.1 Streptosporangium sp. NPDC006013 | reverse complement strand
ATCATACGCCCACCACCTAGATATCCTCGAACAAAACAACCCTCTTACCCTACCCGACGCTATACCGATCTCCCCGTTCCCGCGGGTCCCGGGCTCGGCGTCGAGGTCGACCTCGACGCCGTGCTCGCGCTGACCGGCTAGTGCGGCGGCCGGTCACGACGGATGGCGGCCCGGTTTCCTCGCGCCCCATCGCGACGCGGGCTTCCGGGAACCGGCGAATGCCGGAGGCGATCAGCCACGGCTCCCGCTCCACCCCTGTGCGTCGACGGGCCCGCCGCCGAGGCTCACGTCCCACACCCGTTTTTCTGCCAGGAGGCATGAATTGGTTCTCTCCGGATTGGTCCCCATCCTCGCCACGCCGTTCACCGACCGGGGTGAGCTCGACCTGCCGAGCCTGCGGCGGCTGACCGAATGGCAGCTGGCCTCCGGCGCGGATGGCGTCGCGGTGTTCGGCATGGCGAGCGAGGGGTTCGCGCTGACCACCCGGGACCGGGCGCGGATTCTCGCGGAGGTCCGCGAGGTGGTGGACGGTGCCGTGCCCGTGGTCGCGGGGATCGCCTCGACCAGCACGGCCACCGCCGTCGAGCAGTCCCTCGCCACCGTCGAGGGCGGTGCCGACGCCCTCATGCTCCTGCCCCCGTACCTGGTCAAGCCCTCCGGCGCCCAGCTCGTCGACTTCTACGGCGAGGTCGCGGAGCGGGCCGGGGTCGACGTCATGGTGCAGGACGCGCCCGGAGCGACCGGGGTCGCCATGCCCGAGTCCCTCATCGTCGAGCTGAGCAAGCTCGACGGTGTCACCTCGGTGAAGGTGGAGGCGCCGCCCACCGCGCCCAAGGTCGGGGCCGTGGTCGACGGCGTGGCCGAGGACTTCGCCGTGTTCGGCGGTCAGAACGCGCTCTTCTGCCTGGAGGAGTACGACCGCGGAGCCGTCGGCACCATGCCTGCCTGCGAGTTCACCGACCTGCTCGCCCCAGTGCTCGCCTGTTGGAGCGCCGGGCGCCGCACCGACGCCCTCGCCGCCTTCGCCCGCCTGCTCCCGCTGATCCGCTTCGGCATGCAGCCGGGCCTCGCCTGGGCGGTGCACAAGGAGGTCCTCGTACGCCGGGGCCTCATCGCCTCGGCCGCGGTCCGCTCCCCGGCCCGTCCCCTTGACCAGGGCAGCCGAGTCTTCCTCGACGACGCCGTACGGGGTCTGTGGTGAGCGGCGGGCGTGACGCTCCCGGCGGCGGAGGTACTGCCGGACGGCGAGAAGGCGAGCGGGCAGGGGAGGGGGAGGGCAGGAGGGCCGGGCGGGCCGTGCTGCTGGCCGGGGGGAACTCGCCGATCGGGCTGGCCGTGGCGGCGGCGTTCGCCGGGCGCGGCGACCGCGTCGCCGGGATCGGCCTGCGACCCTGCGACGACCCCGTCTACCGGGCGTTCCTGGTTCGCGACTGCGCCCGTCCCGAGGAGGCCAGGGCGGCCGTCGCCGAGGCGGCCGGGTTGCTGGGCGGGCTGGACGTGCTGGTGGCGGCGACGGCTGCGATGCCGGTCGCCCCGGTGACGGCCACCACCGACGAGCAGTGGCGCACCGCGATCGGCGCGACCCTGGACGCGGCCTTCCATTTGTGCAGGGAGAGCCTCCCGCTGATGGCTCCCGGCGGCGCCGTCGTGGCGATCGGCTCCGTCAACTCCTTCCTCGCCGCCCCCGGTGTGCCCGCCTACGCCGCCGCCAAGGGCGGCCTGGACGCGCTGATGCGTCAGATCGCTCTGGAGTACGGTCCGGCGGGCATCCGCGCCAACACCGTCGCCCCGGGCATGATCGGTGGCGAGCATCTGGAGAACGCGGCCGAGGGCTACCCGCTGGGGCGCACCGGAACTCCCGCCGACGTCGCCGAGGCGGTGGTGTTCCTGGCCGGGGCCGCCTTCGTGACCGGGGCCGTGCTCCCCGTCGACGGCGGTCTGTCCATCGCCTCGCCCGCGGCCTACCTCCGCCCCGACCTGCGCGCGAGGTTCCTTTGATCGACGTCGTGGGCGTCGGTGAGGCCATGGTGCTGATGCAGGCGGGCGACCTGGGCGCCGACGACCGGTTCGAGGCGCACGTGGCCGGCGCGGAGCTCAACGTCTGCGCGGCCGTGGCCAGGCTCGGCCTGGCCACGGGCTTCGCCTCCCGGGTC
>NZ_JBEXUE010000854.1:0-2155 GCF_040614275.1 Streptosporangium sp. NPDC006013 | reverse complement strand
CACCGCCGACTTCCTGCGGGTGAAGGTCGTCGGCTCCACCACCACCCAGGTGTTCCAGCAGCTCGGCGCGGCCGCCAACCGCAACGGCGCCTGGGGCGCGGCCGACGTCGACATCTCCGCCTTCGCCGGGCAGAGCGTCCGAATCCTCGTCGAGGCCGCCGACGCCTCGACCGCCTCCCTGGTCGAGGCGGGGGTGGACGACGTCAAGATAACCCGGCAGTAGACCGGAGCAAGGTCAGGAGGCCGGGCGGTCGCAGTCCTCGACCGCCCGGCCTCACCGTCCGCCCCCCGTCTCCACGGGCGGCCGGCTCAGCCTCGCTCCCGGTTGTCCGCCGATGACCGGGTGCCCCTCGCGGGCACCGTGCACATGCCGGGCGGGAGCGTGGCCCGAACGCGACGAACGGTCATCCGCCGAGTTCGCCGCGGAGGCTCAGCGGGCGCATGTCGGTCCACTCCGCCTGGATGTGGGCCAGGCAGTCCTCCTTGGAACCGGTCTTTCCCACCTCGCGCCAGCCGTTGGGAATCGCCCGGCCGGCGGCCCAGATGGAGTACTGCTCCTCGTGGTTCACCACGACGGTGTAGAGGTCGGTGGTCATCGGGTGGCCCTTTCTTTCATGACGAGCCGGCGGTCGGCCAGCTCCTGGAGTACGTCCTTGTCGGTGATGATCTTCGCGTCGGGGATGACGTCCGGCAGGTCGTCTTCGAGAAGGCGGACCGGCCGGTAGCGGTAGGCGGCGAGACCGAGCAGCACCGTGCAGATGCCTGCGGTGATCATGAGATATCCGATGCCTCGCCCCGGGTCTGCCGCGAGCGGCTCGAAGACGTGTTCCACGAGCGGCGCCGCCGACAGGAATCCGGCGGGCAGCATCATCCAGCTGAACATCAGGGTGGTCGCGATCACCCGGCCCTGGAGCTCGAGCCCGACCTTGGCCTGGACGATGGAGAGCCAGTGCGTGTTGAGCACGGCGGTGGCCAGGCCCATGCCGAACAGGCCGAGAGCCGGGAAGACCGGGTGCGGCCAGAGCCCCATGACGGCCATCGACAGGCCGATCAGGACGAAGCTCCCGATGATGCCCGCGGTACGACGTGGCAGGCCCCCGGTCACGCTCATCAGAGCGCTGCCCACCAGCAGCCCGACACCGCTCGCGGCAAGGATCATGCCGAGCACGGAAGGGTCACCCAGTGACAGCGCGAGGGGGGTCGCCAGCAACTCGACCATTCCCATCATGAAGTTCAGCACGGCGGTGAAGCCGATGATGGCCATGAGGCCGTGCCGCCGTGAGATGTAACGCCAGCCGCCGAGGAGCTCCTTGCCGAACGACTCCTCCTTCCTGACGAAGAGCGTGTCGGGGAACCGGACGGTGAGATTGATCGTGACCGCGACCAGGAACGAGACCAGGTCGATGAGCAGGATGCCCTGCAAACCGATGGCGGCCGCGAGCGCGCCCCCCAGCAGGGGAGCCAGGGTCGTGCTGACGGCGCTGCCGATCTGGGTGATGCCGTTCGCCCTCCCGTAGTACCGCTTGGGCACGAGCTGGGTGACGGCGGCCAGGTAGGCCGGTTGCTGGAACGCGTTGGCACAGGCGCCGACGGTGACGGCGATGAAGATGTGCCAGAGTTCGAGGTGGCCGAGCATGAAGAGGGTACCGAGGCCGAGGGTCGCCGAGGCGGCGAAGGTGTCGGCGAAGATCATGATCTTTCGCCGGTCCCAGCGGTCCGCCAGCGTTCCGGCGACCGGTGCCAGTACGACGGCGGGCAGCAGGGCCAGGACCGTGGTGAGCGCGAACAGTGAGATCGACCCGGACCGCTGGTAGACCCACAGACCCATGGCGAACGTGGTGAGTCCCGTGCCGACGACCGAGACGAGCTGCCCTGCCGCGACGAGGGAGAACGTCCGCAGACTCGGCTGCGCAGTCCGCGTCGGCGGGGTTTCGGCCCGGTCCTCCCGGGCCTGTTCGTTCCCGCTCCGGCCGTCGGGCCGCCGCCCCTGGTAGGAGGTGATGATGTCCGCCAGCTCGGCCGCCTGGTGTTTCTGGAAGTAGTGACCGGCCCCCTGGATGACCTCCAGGGACACCGAGTCCGAGAACTCCTCCCACTCCCTGAACCGTTCCTGGTACAGCTCGGTGGCCCGGTCGGCGGCGCCGATCACGGAGAC
>NZ_JBEXUE010000853.1:0-2166 GCF_040614275.1 Streptosporangium sp. NPDC006013 | reverse complement strand
TGCGGGTCTCGGGAAAGTTGTAGGTGCGGATGCGCTCGGAGCGGTCGACGGTGCGGCGCCGGACGCGACCCGGGCGTCCGGCGGACAGGTCCGCGGAGGTCATCGGGGCCTGGTGGTCGGGGGCGACGCCGATGGTGTTGACGACCTCCCGGTTCGCTCCGATCTCGTGGACCCTGGGCAGGATGAGGATGCTGCCGTCGTCGAGCAGATAGCCGGCTCCGGGGCCGGACACCGCGCCGGCGGTACGGGTGCCGACCAGGGTGCCGAGGCGCAGATCCTTGACCGTACTGGTGAAGGAGTCGCACGCCGAGGCGCAGTTGCGGTCGATGAGCGCGACCAGGGGCAGGCCCAGCAGTGGCACGGTGTCGTCGCTCCGGTTGGCGGTGCAGCGGTCGCGCACGTCGCACCAGTAGCTGGTGACCTTGCCGTGCGACCAGGCGCCGAGCAGCCTGGCGACCTCCTGCGGGCTGCCGCCGCCGTTGCCGCGCAGGTCCAGCACCACCCCGCGCAGGGTCGCCTGCTCGCGCAGGGAGGCGATGGCCTGCAGGACCTTGTCCGCCGCGCCGGGGAAGAAGGCCGGCAGCGCGACGTAGGCGACGGCGCCGGACAGCAGCCTGGAGTCGACCTTCGGCTCCGGTCTCGAGACGGGCGCGGGCGTCACCGAGGCGGTGACGGTGCCGCCGGTGGAGGGACGGCGCAGGGTGAGCCGGATCGCCTTCCCCGCCGGAGGCCTGATGATCCCGTCAAGGACCCCCTGGGAGAGCACCCCGTTGACGAAGAGTGGCACCTCGTCGACCGCGACGAGCTCGTCGCCCGGCCGGATCCCCGCCTTGGCGGCCGGGCCGTCAGGAAGAACGTCGGTGATGAAGGCCGGCGGAGTGGCCGCCGGATCGGCCACTCCCGGAGGACGGATGCCGGAGAGGCGGGCGCCGAGCGACACTCCGCCAGGAGTCGGACGATCCCAGTTCGCGTGGTTGTCGTCGAGGCTCTGCACCATGCCGCGCATCGTCGCCTCCGCGACCGCCTGCCGTACCTCGGGGCCGGCCGGCAACGTGTCGACGACCTTCTGGTAGACGGTGCGGAACGCGGCCCAGTCGGCGTCCTTGCGGCCGGTGAGCGCCGGCAGCGTCGCGTTCGGCCGGTCCAGCCCGCGGCGCTGCAACTCCTGGGTGAGCGCGGTGAACGCGGGCACCAGCAGCGCGCGGGGGTCCAGGACCGGGCCGCTGTAGTAGTTGGCGAAGACGCAGTGGTACGCCTGCTCGATGGTGGTGACGGTGGTCGGCTTCAGCGCCGGAGGTCCGGGTGGTCCGGACGGGGGCGTACACGCCGGTGGCCGGCCGTCGGCCGCGCGGTCGGCGCTCGCGCCGGTGGCCCCGGAACCGATGAGGGCGGCCAGCGCGACCGCGACGACGAACGATTTCCTGTTTCTCATGCCGCCGAGCATCGCGATCATGCCGTTGCCGGGATGTGAACGCGAACGTTAACACCGCCGTAGCGGTCCCTCCGGTAGGGAGCACGGCGCTCGGGCGGGGTGATCCACCCGGCCGCGGCGGGTCAGCCCGGAGCCTGGCCGAGGGCAGTGGCCAGATCCTCACCGGCCCATCCGGTGCCGTCTCTCCAGATCGTCGCGATGTCGAAGGCGGTGGTCAGCATCGCCGGCGCCCACGCGGGCTCGGGGGCCTGGGGGAGCACGAGGAAGAGGTGCTCCGCGCGGTCCCCGCCGACGTGCTCGACCTCCATGATCCGCAGTACCGCCTCGCGCATCCGCTCGTAGGTGTGCCCGCCCTCTCCCAGGACCTCGTACAGGACCGCTCCCCGCGGACCCTTGCAGGTGATGTCGGCGAGAGGGGACTGCGAGGGGGCGAGCCTGGCCCCGTGCAGCTCGGCGATGAGCCGGTAACGCACCTGCTCGTGGACGTGGCACTGCCTGTCGGCGCCGACCCGCTCCTCCAGCGAGGAGACGAAGGACCGGAAGCTCTCATCCGTGGCCGGGGTGTCGGGCCTCATCGTGGTGTTCTCCTCGGCGCTGGTGGGTTCCTCCGGTTCGGGGTGTGCCGATCCGTTCTGCGCGGTGATCGTGGCAGTGGCCGGTTTCCCGGGCATGGTGAGCGTTGAGGTGGCGAGTTCTTCCGGTACGGGGTGTGCCGATCCGTTCTGCACCGTGAT
>NZ_JBEXUE010000852.1:0-2167 GCF_040614275.1 Streptosporangium sp. NPDC006013 | reverse complement strand
TGCTGGAGCTCGCCGACGCGATGACCGGTCGCCAAGGCGATACCTACAGCCCCTTCGGGATCTTCGGGCCGGCCCGTGCCGGGAGAGCGGCGTGTGCCGCGCCTTCCCCCTCTCCCGGCCCGGCCGGTTCGGCGCCTTCCGAGAGGAAGGCCGCCGGGCCGCTTGTCAGCCGATGTACCTCCGGCGGGCTTGGCACCCTGGAAGAGGTTTCTCTCCCGGGCGCCTGATGTACCTTTCGGCACCCTCGGCCGGTGGGGCGCCGCCCCGGGCGGGGTCTGATCCCACCCGGGGCGGCGAGCCGATCGTCAGCTGACCCACCACTCGCCGGCCTGGCCCTTGCCGTTGCGCCAGGACACGGTCATCCGGCCGCCGGCGACCTCGCCCAGCTCGGCACCCTCGAACGGGATGTCGTCAATATTGATCCTGGACATGCTCGGTCCCCTCCGTGGACCGGGTGCGGCGTTCCTCGTCGAGTGCGGCGCCCGGTGTTCTCCGTTACGTCGAGGACGCTAGGTACCGGCTCTTGTGATCATCTGAAAGATGACTTGGTAAATTACTGGCCGCGCTGGTCACGATGGCGAACCGGGCCGTGGTGGGGCGGTGCGGCGGGGCGGTGCGGCGGGGGTGACGCCGGAGTGAGCCGGAGCCCCGAGAGCGGGTGATCCTTACTCGTCCCCACCACAACTGTGTTCTCTTCTGTCACTCGCGTGAGCGCCCGTTTGGCGAACAGCGCGCCGACATTCTGGAATGATCGCCTAGATATCCTGTCGGACATCGAGACTGACGGACAGTGACTGATGCCCCCCATCGATCAAATCACCACCTTCGCATCCGACCAGCCGGTGTTGACGAGCTTCATCGGCGTGTTCGCTCTCGTCCTCCTGGTCGCGGCCTACTTCGCGCTCCGCGCCATCCAGCGAATGGCGGTCCGCTTCTTCCACTCTCACGTCGCGCCCCGTCCGGTGGAGGACATCCTCACCATCGTCGCCGCCAGCATCGCGACGGGTGTCTCCGCCCAGGGCATGTGGCGCTTCTCCGGTGACGTGCTCGGCTTCGACGGTCCGCTGCGGCTGCTGCTCTTCGCCTTCATCGAGGTCGCCGTCATCACCAGCGCGGTGCGGGCCCGCCGCAACATGCGGGAGAACTTCTCGGCAGGCATCGACGGCATCGCCGTGTGGGCGCTCACCGGCCTGACCGCGGTGCTGTCCAGCATGGACGCCCGCAGCATGGCCGAGGCCATCTTCCGGCTCGCCGCGCCCCTGGTGGCGGCGTGGCTCTGGGAGCGCGGCATGGCGATCGAACGCCACCGGATCAGCGGGCGCGCGCGCATCAACTGGCGGCTCACCCCCGAGCGGGCGCTGGTCCGCATCGGGCTGGCCGAGGTCAGCGACCGTACGGCGAGTGAGGTCGACGCCCACCGCAGGCTGACCCGGGTCGCGCTGGCGGCCAAGCGCGCCCGCGCGCTCCGCGAGTCCGGGGCGTCCGACCGGAAGATGCGCGCGGCCCTCACCAAGCTGGACCGTGCCATGGACCGGGCGGTGGAGCACACCGGCCTGGCCGTCGACTCGGTACGCCAGGAGGCCCTGCTCTCCCAGATCGGCGCCCTCTACAACACCTCCGCGCTGATCGACCTGACCCCGCCGGTGCCGTGGGACCCGGAGCCTGAGCCGGTGCGTCCCGCGGTGGCCGCGGGGCGATCGGTCATCGACGATGACGATGACGAGGTCCAGGTGCTGGACGGCCCGCCGCCGGTCGTCGACACGGCACAGCGCGCGGCCCTGATGCGTGCCGCGCGGGAGTACTGGGACAAGCAGATCGAGCGGAAGTTCGTGCCCCGGGCGACGGACATCGCCCACGAGACCGGCGTCTCCCTGGCCACCGCCCGCGAGTACCGGGCGCTGTGGAAGCTGGAGCCCAAGGCTCACGCGTTGCTGGAGGCGGCCTTCCACGAGCACGGGATCATCGACACCGGCACCTTCCCCGCCATCGAGACCGAGCAGGTCCTGACCGTGAACGGCTCGTCCGCCGCTCGTTGACCTCGCGCGGAACGACGTACAGCACGACACACCGCACGACTCGCCACCGCCCCCCGGCCGGGTCCCACCTGGTCGCGCGATATGGGTGGAATGTAACGTTAGGTAGCAGTGGGGGTGCGCTATGAATAAGA
>NZ_JBEXUE010000851.1:0-2167 GCF_040614275.1 Streptosporangium sp. NPDC006013 | reverse complement strand
CAGGACTCAAGGTCCAGTAGCTATGAGTGCTCACCCGCCGGCGGCTGTCAGGCCCGAGTCTGCCGGAGTGACGGACTCGTTAAGAGTGATTAGTAACTATCCGTAACCGGCCTTGGAGTTATCGGTAGGTGCTTGATCGGTGGCTCCGGCTATACAGGGTCGTTATCGTCCGTACCAGATGAATCTTCCACCGCGATTGTGGAGATCTGCGTGGTGCTGGGGAGTGAAGGTGTGTCTGGGGCATGTCCGTTCAGCGGTCGACAGTCAGATGGCGGAGTGCGTGCTGTTTGTCCCGTCGGTGGGCTGGCTGTAGACGCGCGGGGTGTCCAGGCGGGTATGGCCCGCCAGTTCGGCGACGGTGACGAGATCTTCGCCGCCGCAGATGAGCTGGGTCACGAAGGTGTGGCGGCCGATGTGGGTGGTGGTGGCGTCTGCCAATCGGGGTTCAGAGTGTGGCGGAACGAAAACGTACGCTAAGCCCATTCGCGCAGCTCAACGGTGGTGGCGAAGGCCCTGGATGGTGGGGCCGTTGACGTACGTTTTGGGGTGCCGGGTTGGGGCGGACCGGGGCACCCCGTTTTCCGGGGTTGAGGAACAGTGGTACAGCCATTAGCGCTGAGAACGATCTTGGTGTTGAGCTGGGCGTCAACGAGTTCTTCGACGAGCGGCGGGGTCAGCTTCCGCGGTGACGCGCGCGGAGGTCTCCTCGCCGAGGCCGGACGCAGCGCCCGAGGCTGCCCAAGTGCTGATGCCGGGACTTGGCCTGGAGGTCGGGCGCGGTGCGGCTGGCCTCTGCCGGATGTTGCAGCGCGGAGTGGCGTAGCTGGTGAAGTGTCCAGCCCTTCTCGTGGGGGTCCAGAGTGCGAGTGGCCTGTCTGAAGGCGGTCCCCAGATATGCTCCAAACCCGCCACGAAATGATCTTGAGCTAGGCCGTCGCGACGTCGTGCCGCGTAGGTCAGAGAACCGCAGGACAGTCCGGGCAGGAGAACAGGAACTCGCGCGGCACGAGCCCGGCGGTGCCGGCCCGCTCGGGTGCGCCGCGCCACCGCCATCCGGCTTCCGTGTCAATTCTGTCCGTGTTGCTGCGTGGGACGTCGGGGCCCCGGACAACTGTCCGGCCTCCGCTCAGCGCTTCCGCCAGTGCTTCCGCTCAGCTCTTCCGCTCACTCAGGACGCAGAACTCGTTGCCCTCCGGGTCGAGGAGGGTCACCCAGTGCTGCTCGTCCTGCACGGTGTCGGCGCGCCGGGCACCGAGGGAGAGCAGCCGGGCGACCTCGGCCTCCTGGTCGTCGGGGCGGAAGTCGGGGTGGAGCCGGTTCTTCGACGTCTTGCCCTCGGGGACAGGCACGAAGAGCAGCCCCGGCATCTGGTCCGGCTCAGGCCGGATCTCGATGATCTCCTCGGATTCGTCGACCACTACCCAGCCGAGAGCCTCGGCCCACCAGCGCCCGAGAGCGACGGGGTCGGCGGAGTCGACGATGATCTGTTCCCATTGCAGTGCCATGGGCCTGAGCATAGACAGGACCGGCGGCCCACCCATCCCTCCGTCGAGGGGCGGGCCGCCCCGGCGGCCCTGGCTCATCATCTCCCGGCAGTGACAGGAGAGCGAACACGGCCTCGGAGTCCTGGCTCAGACACCAGCCGCAAGGTAGCGGTGGATCACGCCTCTGCGGTCGCGGTGGCCTGCTCGTCGTGTTTGCGCAGCATCCGCATGACGGTAGCCGGTGACGGGTGCTGGCCCTTCTTCTTGCCGCTGGTGATGACGAGCTTCGCGGCCATGTCGCGCAGGCTCAGACCTTGATCCCGGTAGTGCAGGGCCATGGCGAGCATGTCCGGGTCGGCGACGGTGGCGCCGCCGATGGTCTTGCCGCGTTTGCGGGCGGACTCGTGGCCTTCGAGGGTGCGGTCGCGGATGTAGGGGTCCCGGTAGCAATCGCGGAAAATCCAACGAAGCTGCCTCTGACCTGTGGTTTCTTCACAGCAGCCCCGGCGGTCCAGACTGAATCATCTTCCTGTAAGTGCAGGTCAGGCCCTACTTCGTTGGATTCACGGCCGAAACTACGCAGACCCCATGAACGGGCCCATCGCACCGAAGGCTGCCTGCAGTTCCCGGGGCGGGAACATCTCCTTCAGCATGCCGAGCCCTTGGGGGATCATGCAGGCGCC
>NZ_JBEXUE010000850.1:0-2171 GCF_040614275.1 Streptosporangium sp. NPDC006013 | reverse complement strand
GCACCCCGGCCACATGCGCCGCCGTGATCTCCCCGACCGAGTGGCCCGCCAGCACATCCGGCCGGACCCCCCACGAGGACACCAGCCGGAACAGCGCCGTCTCCACCGCGAACAGCGCCGGCTGCGCCCACCCCGTCAGGTCCAGCAGCCCGGCCAGCTCACTACCCGGCTCAGCGAACAGGACTTCGCGCAGCGACCCATCGAGCAGCGGGTCAAGCTCGGCGATCACCTCATCCAACGCCTGCGCGAACACCGGGAACCGCTCATACAACTCCCGGCCCATCCCCGCCCGCTGGCTGCCCTGACCGGTGAACAGGAAGGAGAGCTGCGGCTCCGCCCCGGCCACCCCGCGCACCACGCCCATGCCCGGGCGGTCGTCCGCCAGCGCGCCCAACCCGGCCAGCACACCCTCACGGTCGCTCGCCAGCACCACCGCGCGATGCTCGAACGACGACCGCGTCGTCGCCAGCGAGAACCCCACGTCGGCCAAGGCCACCTCATCGTGGCCCTCCACATGCGCGGCCAGCCGCCCGGCCTGCGCCCGCAACGCTCCCGCCGTACGGCCCGACACCAGCACCGGCACCACATCCGCCGCAGCCGATGCCCGATCCTCCGCGCCCGGCTCGGCCTCGCTCCGCGGAGTCTCCGGTCCCCGCGAAGCCTCCTCGGGTTCGGCCTCCAGGACCTGTTCGATGATCACGTGGGCGTTGGTGCCGCTGATCCCGAACGACGACACCCCGGCACGCCACGGACGCTCCACGCGAGGCCAGGACCTGGATTCGGTCAGCAGCTCCACCGCGCCCGCCGACCAGTCCACATGCGACGACGGCGCATCCACATGCAACGTCCTGGGCAGCACCCCATGCCGCATGGCCAGCACCATCTTGATCACACCCGCCACACCCGCAGCCGCCTGCGTGTGACCGATGTTCGACTTCACCGACCCCAGCAGCAGCGGCCTACCGGCCTCGCGACCCTGGCCGTAGGTGGCCAGCAGCGCCTGCGCCTCGATCGGGTCACCCAACGTCGTACCGGTGCCGTGACCCTCCACCACGTCCACATCAGCGGGAGTCAGACCAGCGCTGCCCAGCGCCTGGCGAATCACCCGCTGCTGCGACGGACCGTTCGGCGCGGTCAGACCGTTCGACGCGCCGTCCTGGTTGACCGCCGACCCGCGCACGATCGCGAGCACCTGATGACCGTTGCGCCGCGCGTCCGAGAGGCGCTCCAGCACCACCATGCCGACGCCCTCGGCCCAGCTCACCCCATCGGCCGCCTCTGAGAAAGACTTGCACCGGCCATCGCCGGCCAGCCCGCCCTGCGCGCTGAAGTCGATGAACGAACCCGGCGACGCCATAACCGTCACACCACCGGCCAGCGCCAGCGCGCACTCGCCCGACCGCAACGCCTGCGCCGCCAGATGAATCGTGACCAGAGAGGAGGAGCAGGCGGTGTCGACCGTCATCGCCGGGCCCTCCAAGCCCAGCGCGTACGAGATCCGGCCCGACAACACACTCCCGGCATTACCGGTGCCGAAGAAGCTCATCACGTCCGGCGGGAACTCCGCGCTTGCCGCGTAGTCGTGGTACATGATCCCGGCGAACACACCGGTGTGGCTGCCCCGCAGCGAGAGCGGGTCGATCCCGGCCCGCTCGACCGCTTCCCAACTGGTCTCCAGCAGCAGGCGTTGCTGCGGGTCCATCGCCAGCGCCTCACGCGGCGAAATCCCGAAGAACCCCGGATCGAACTCCCCCGCATCGTGCAGGAACCCACCCTCACGCACATAGCTCGTCCCGCGACTCTCCCGATCCGGGCTGTACAACGCCCCGGGATCCCAACCGCGCGACGTCGGGAACTCCGAGATCCCATCCCCACCCTCGAACACCAGCCGCCACAAGTCTTCAGGAGAGTTGACCTCACCCGGGTAGCGGCAGGCCATCGAAACAATGGCAATGGGATCATCCGCGACCGATGCGAGCGTGGCCGGAATGATCACATCGGCGTGCTCTCCGAGCAGTTCGCCCAGCAGGAACTCCGCCAGCACCACCGGTGTCGGATAGTCGAACACCAGCGTCACCGGCAACCGCAACCCCGTCGCACCGTTCAGCCGGTTACGCAACTCCACCGAGGTCAGCGAGTCGAAGCCCAGCTCGCGGAACTCCCGCCGCGCC
>NZ_JBEXUE010000849.1:0-2188 GCF_040614275.1 Streptosporangium sp. NPDC006013 | reverse complement strand
GAGCCGTCTTCCTTGTCGGTGCACGTGTGCCCGCCTGGCGGGAACACGCCCCTCGACCGGTCGGTCACGCGGGGCCTCAGTAGTTGGTGGACCCGCAGGTGAACGTGGCGCAGGAACGGTAGTTCTGGCAGGTGATGTCGCATGGGTACAGCTGGCTCTCCGCCTGGGCGGGGAGCATGTCCAGAACCTGGACGTCGAGCTCCATCGTGAATTTCCTTTCGTGGCCTACGGCTTTACGGAAATCCGCTGTGACCCGGGCATGCGGATCGCCGGGTACTAGAAACCGTTGGTGTTCAGGCAGGTGATGAGGGTGATGCAGCTGCGCTTCAAGCAGGTGATGTCGCATGGGTAGAGCTGGCTCTCTGTCTGGGCGGGGAGCATGTCCAGGGCCTGGACGTCGAGTTCCATCGTGAATTTCCTTCTGTTGGGGAAAAGACCTCCGCCGGTGAGGCCGGCGGAGTCCGTGAGCGCGGTCAACGATCAAGAATCAGTGGCAGGAAGGCGGGCCCGCGCACGATCAGGTTCGGCTTGTACCCGATGTCGGCGCGGTCGATGGCCAGCGACATCGCCGGGAACCGTTCCAGCGTCTCGGTGAGGAGCGTCCGGGTGTTCCGGCGGGCCAGTTGCGCGCCGAGGCAGCGGTGAATGCCATGCCCGAATGCCAGATGGCGCTTGTCCTCCCGGAGGATGTCGAATCTGTCGGGGTCCGGATAGCGAGCGGGGTCGCGGTGCGCGGATCCGACGAGAAGCAGGACCGTCTCCTGCGCCGCTACCGGCACCCCGCCGATCTCCACGTCCTCGGTGGGGAAGCGCCAGAAGGACGACGCCTGGGGGCCGTCGTATCTGAGCACCTCCTCGATCGCGGCGTCGGCGAGCCTGAGGTCCCGGCGGAGCAGCGCGAGCTGGTCCGGGTGATCCAGCAAGGCCAGGAAGATGTCGCCGACCATGGCGATGGTCGACTCGTACCCCGCCACGACGAGCCCGAGCACCGTGGCGAGCAGTTCGTCTTCGCTGAGCACGCCGGGCACGCGGCTCGCCTCGATCAATTCCGACAGCAGGTCGGAGCCCGGATCCTTCTTCTTGTGGGCGATGAGGTCGCCCGAGTACGCGATCAGTGATTCCACGGCCTCGACCGCCAGATGGCGATGGGCCGGGTCGGCGGTGAATATCAGGTCCCCCCACTCGCGGAGCTGGACGCTGTCACCGGGGGGAGCCCCCAGCACGGCGCAGATCACCTGCACCGCGAGCGGGGTGGCGATCGTGTCCAGCAGGTCCACCGGCTCCTTCACCGGTACGGCGTCGAGGAGAGAATCCGTTATCGACTGCATGGCCGTCTGCCACTGCGCGATGCGCCGTTCGGTGAAGGTCGCGGCCGCCAGTTTCCGAATCCGGGTATGGTCCGGGGGATCCAGGTTCAGCATGGTGCGCGACCCGATCGTGTCGCCGCCGAACGCCAGTCCGGCCTTGTGGAAAGTGAGTGGCGCCTTCGCGTAGTCGCTGCTGAGGCGGGGGTCGGCGAAGCACTCCTTGACGTCCTCGTACCGGCTGATCAGCCAGACATCGACATCGGTGAACGGAATGGTCGTGCGGCAGACGGGATGGTTTTCGCGCAGCAGTTTGTAGGTGGGATACGGATTCCGAAAGAATTCCGGATTGAAAACGGGGAGCGTGCTCAGTTTCCCAGCCCTTTCTCAGGTTACGGCAAATGCCGGGCTGTGCCGTGAGGCCCGGTACGGCGTCGGATACGTCACAGCGGGACGCGGGTGGCTTCGGCGTAGCCGGGCGTACGCCTGCCCGCCGAGATGGTCCCGGACCTGGAACCGGGCGGCTGTGCCGGGGGCGCCAGGCGGACGCAGGCGGCGAGTTCCTCCCGGTCCGGCACGTGCGCGGTCAGGTGGAACGCGTCGAGATCGAGATCCTGCGGATCGTCGAACTCCGCGTCTCCGATCCGGAAGCCGGGCCTGCGGCCCTGGTCGTAGAAGACCTCGGCGCGGAAGCGGCGGATCTCCGCAAGCCGGTCCTGTCTCGATGCTGGGCGTGACCCGGGCGTTCCGCGCACTGGTCCTGGCCGAGCCGGGCACTCCGGAGCGCCGGATCGCGGATGCCTTCCGGGCCGAGGTGGTGGCCGAGTACCAGGGCGGTGCCCGCTTCTACGGGCAGGACGGCACGATCCGCCGCACCCTGGCCA
>NZ_JBEXUE010000848.1:0-2192 GCF_040614275.1 Streptosporangium sp. NPDC006013 | reverse complement strand
CGGCGACGTAGGCCAGCGCGGCCAGCAGCCGTCCCGGCGAAGGCCTCACCGGTCAGCCGGTACTCGGCCATGAGCAGCGGGTCGTCGTGGGCCCGCTGCACGTCGTAGCTCGCCCGTGCCCGCTCCAGCCCCGCCAGCCTCGCGGCGGCGCTCACCGCTCCGTCCCTGCGGGCCTGCGGTGGGCTCCCCTCGGCGATCCGCTCGACGAACCGGGTGAACGACCCGCGGTCGATCTCCCAGCGGTCCTTCACCCGCGAGCCCTCCGGCAGCGACCGCAGCAGGTCGACGGCCCGCCACATCAGCCGCCAGGTGGGGTCGAGCTGGGTGCGCAGCGCCTGGCTGACCCGGTCGACGGCACGGTCGGTCGGTGCCTCCTCGTAGGCGCGGATCGCGGGAGCGAGCACCTCGTTGTCGAAGCCCGGGTCGGTGTTGGGACCCGCCGGCGGCCAGAGCAGCGGGTCCTCGGCCTCCTCGGCCGCCCGGTGCCCGGACATTCCCGGCGGCGGGTCGATCCATCCCAGCAGCGCCGCCAGGTTGGCGTCCTCCAGGCTGCTCTGCCCGGTCGCCCAGTGCAGGCTCAGTGCCTCGGTCGCCGCGAGCAGCACCGAGGAGCCCGGCTGCTGGGACCGGTCGGCGAAGTAGGTCAGCCACCGGCCGAGCAGCGGCACCGACGGGTGCACCGGGTAGGGGCCCTCGGCCCTGCGGAACCTGGTGGAACGGCCGAGCAGCCCGGTGAACGAGGCGGCGGACCGGTTCGGCACGAGGATCTGCGGCGCGTCCAGGCACCGCTCGTACGGCTCGCCGCCCTTGCGCTCGACCGTCTCGGTGCTTTTCTCGAACCCTTCGATGTAGGGCAGCAGCACCTCGGCCAGCCCGGCGGCGAAGGCGAACCGCAGGTCCCGGTTGCGGGGCTGGGGGACGACGAGCAGCCGGGGGTGACCCGGGTCGGTGCCCACCATGGCGGCCAGCGGCGCGGCGGCCTCGCCCGCGAGCTTGAGCGGGATGAGCACCAGCGGCTGGGCGGAGATGTGGCAGTGCCTGACCGTGGTGACCCGCTGCGCGACACCGTCCCTGACGGCCCGCAGTCGCGCCAGCGCCGTCAGCGCGCTCACCTGTCGTCCGCTCTCGCCGCGGTGACCTCCGGCGCGGCCGGCCCGGTGGCCTCGACGATCCTCACCGCAGCGACTCCTCGCGCAGCCGGTCCGCCAGCCGGAGCAGGCGGGCGATCTCCTCCTGGCCCTCGGCCACCTCGCGGGTGCCCTCGGCCAGGCCGAGCGCTTCGTGCATGCCGGAGACGCCGCCCAGCTGGTCGCGGATCTGACGCCCGAGCAGGTCGGTGGATCCGCAGGCGCGGGCCTCGTGACGGCAGAACATGCACATGTCGCAGGTGGACAGGCAGTCGGGCGCGTAGCGGGCGGGTACCTGGAGCAGCGCCTGGGTCAGCTCGTCCGCCGAGCGGGTCGGCACCCCGTCCTCGCCGGGGGCCAGGTCGAAGGTGAGGTCGTCCGGCAGGCCCTCCAGCAGGTACTCGACCCTGGTCATCCTGGTGAGCTGGCGGCCCAGCACCGACAGTTGCCTGCGCACGTCGACCAGCGCCGCGGTCGGGCGGTTGGCGAAGTTCTCCGGGCAGACGAGCACCACGTCGTGGGAGACGCGCTCCGGGTCGTGTCCGAGGTCGGCCATGAGCGTGCGCAACGCCAGGACGTAGACCGCCGCCTGCCGTGCCGCCGCCGCGACCTTGTCAGGCTCGGCCTGGCCGTCGATCATGCCGAACGACTTGATCTCCACGATGTGGAAGCGCCCGCCGACCTGGAAGGCCACCACGTCCGGTTCGAGGTAGGAGGTGTGCCCGGCGATCTCCAGGCTGAACAGCGGGTGGTCGTAGAACACCGCGGTCCCGTCGTCCTCGCGCGCCGCGCGGTCGATCAGCGCCCGGGTGTGCGAGTGGCGCAGGTGGGAGCCGACGCTCTCCACGTCCCGGTAGCCGACCTGGGCGACGGACAGGCCGAGCAGTTCGCGCAGCAGCCGCAGCAGCTCGGCGCAGCCGTTCTCCTTGACCAGCGACTCGAAGACGTTCCCGCGGGTGATCGCGAACTGGGACTGGCCGAACGGGGCGGGGAAACCGACGTGCCGGGCCGTGCGGTCCTTGTCCACGCCCGCGGCGTCCATCACCGCCCGGCGCGCGCAGCCGG
>NZ_JBEXUE010000847.1:0-2209 GCF_040614275.1 Streptosporangium sp. NPDC006013 | reverse complement strand
CAACTCCGAAGACAGGAATCGCTGATACCCAGGTCTTTAGCAAGGACAGAGACCGGTTTATCGCCCTTGCGGGCAAGCTCGACGGCACGCTGACGGAACTCGATCGGGTGAGGTGCAGGCACGAAGCACTTCCTTCCCAGCTGACACAGGGTCAACTCAGGTGAGGTGGCCGTGCTACGGGGGGAAGCTCAGAGATCTTCAGGCTGCGGGAGCGAGGCCGGCTCGTCATCGACGGTGTAGACCTCAAGGCATGAAAGATGACCGTCCCCAACGAAGAGCAAAACCCCGTCATAGCGCCCGCGCACGCTGGCGGAGATCAGCACTCCGTCTTGTACCGGGGAGGCGAGCGCACGAGGCCCTGTTCCTGCCCGAAGATCCACCGTTGCACATCCACACCCACACCGTCCGACCACAATTGTCGAAGAGACTTGAGCGCGAAGTTCATCCACACCAGGAAAATCTTGCGCGAGAAGAGCCAGGATGACGGCTTGCTCCTCGGCTGACAGATGGCGTTCACTGATCGACACATCGTCAAGGTATCGAACCGGGCACGCGGGATATATGCGGGATGATCTTCTGTGGGCGGTACCAAGAGGAAGGTTTCCGCCCTGCTCAGAGCCGTCTTGTTCTCTCGGAACGCAGCCCTCTTGAAAACCGCTATGCCTCCGGCGGGGGTAGTGTGCGCGTCCGCGCATGATCCGAAGCTTGATCGCCGTGCCAGATCCGTGCCAGAACAGGTGGGGAGCCACGGTCACTCACGGGGAATCACGGGGACTCGACCTACTCTGACCTGCACCCCCGTTTTCCCAGCTCAGGGCGGCAAGGTCAGTAGATGATTCCCAAGCTGACAGCGTAGGTTCGATTCCCGCACCCACTCTCAGCATGAAAGCCCGTATCAGTAACCACCTCCGCCTAGCGCGTACGGGTGTTGAAGTCAGTTACCGCTTCTCCGGGAAGAGGCCCGCCTGGCTGCTACAGCGGCAATAGTGCAGGCCACAAACAGGCTGATGGAGACATAGATGGCGGGATTGACGAATGCGGGCACTAGGTCAACGACCCCGCTGTCGGATGTGCACAGGGGATTGCTCAGTGGCCACAAGCTCGACGGCTCTCGCGCGGAACTCGAGTAACCGTATCCGTGAGCCATACACGGATCCTCCGGATCGCGGTAGAAGAAACCGCCTATGAAGTATCCGGCCCCGTAGATCGCCACCGCAACACAAGCCGCGATGGCACTAGCCTCTATCCATACAGTCCACACGCGTCGTTGGCCTCTTCGGAGGAGGGTGGCGGCGGTGTGTACCGTCAGCCCGACCGTCAGGATCACTATCAGCGGCCACCAAATAGGGACCATGAAGAGGATGAAGGCGAAGGATTCAGTCATAGTGATCAAATCTTTGCAGGTTAAGCAAGGTCGGCATCGGGCTTCCTCTCATAGCGTGGAGACCCAAACCTGAGAGAAGGTTGGGTCGTGGCAAGCAAGAGGCGCCGGTTTGATCCGGAGTTTCGGGCTGGCGCGGTACACATCGTTAAGGAGACCGGCAAGCCCGTCGCGCAGGTCGCGCAGGACCTGGGAATCAACCCCTACACGCTGCACAACTGGATGCACATGGACCGGCTCGCCACCCAGCACGGCAACGGTGACGGGACCACGGAGCCGGCGGAGTCCGAGCAGGAAGAACTGGCCCATCCAATCAAACGCACGGAGTATGCACGGGATGATCTTCTACGGAAGGCGCCAGGAAGGAGACTTCTGCCCTGCTCAGGGCTACTCTTCTTCCTCGGAACATAGCCCTCTTGAAAACCGCCATGCCTGAGGTGAGGGCACTCGGCTTCGAGGTGATCGCCAGCCTGGCGACAACTTCCCGTATGGAGTTGCCCCGGTTCGGTAGACACATCAGGGCTTTCGGCTACGCGGCAGCATAACCGTCTTCTTGAATGGGTTTGAGGGCTTGGCGTCGCTCGTATTCGGCAGGGCTGAGTTGTCCGTTGGCGGAGTGACGACGGCGCGGGTTGTAGAACCCCTCGATGTAGGCGAATACCGCGCGCTCGGCTTCTGACCTGGTGCGGAAGGTCCGCCGGTCGATCAGCTCGCACTCCAGCGAGGCGAAGAAGCTCTCGGTGATGGCATTGTCGAAGCACGTGCCGGTCCGGCCGGTCGAGGGGCGCACGCCGGCCTGCTCACAACGTCGACCGAACGCGATCGAGG
>NZ_JBEXUE010000846.1:0-2214 GCF_040614275.1 Streptosporangium sp. NPDC006013 | reverse complement strand
TCTAGCTCGATATGTGTCGAAATTGTAGTGATCGAGACAGGGTGCCCATCCATAGACATTTCGTACTTCCTGCCCATAACATCAAGCCTTCTTGGCATCCGTGTCGGGGAAGGCAAACCCGTACCCGCCAACAGCATGCTCGCCGTACTGGCGCTGGGCGCGACGCACGGCACGGAGGTCACCCTGGACGCGGAGGGACCGGGAGCCGACGAGGCCCTCGCCTCCCTCGCCGACCTGCTCGCCCGCGACCTCGACGCCGAAGAGACACCGCATGGCTGAGACGCTCAAGGGCCTGGGCGTGAGCCCAGGGCGGGCCGCCGGACGAGTCTGCCGGATGGCGGCCCCGCCGGAGCTGCCGGCCCCCACGCCGGTCGCCGACGCCGACGCCGAACTCGGCCGGGCGCTGGACGCACTGCGAGCCACCGCCACCGAACTGGCGGAGCGGGCGGAGAAGGCGCCCGACGCCGACGCGCGGGCGATCCTGGAGGCGCAGTCCTTCATCGCCGACGACCCCGGTCTGCACGAGTCCGTAGAGGCCGCCGTCAGGTCGGGCAAGGACGCCGCGCACGCCATCGACGAGGCATGCGCCCACCACCGGCGCGCACTGCTGGCGGCGGGCGGTTACATCGCCGAGCGAGCCGCCGACCTCGACGACGTCCGCAACCGGGCCGTCGCGACGGTGCTCGGCCTACCCGTCCCCGGGGTGCCCACCCCCGGTCATCCCTTCGTCCTGGTCGCCGAGGATCTCTCCCCCGCCGACACGGTGAACCTGGACCCCGACACCGTCCTCGCCCTCGTCACCTCAAAGGGCGGCCCGACCAGCCACACCGCCATCCTGGCCCGCGCCCGCGGCCTGCCCGCCGTGGTCGCCTGCCGGGAGATGAGCGAGGTCGGCGAGGGGACGTGGGTGTCCGTCGACGGTCTGCGAGGCGAGGTGGAGGTCGGCATCGGCGAGGAGGCCGCCACCGAGATCCAGCGCCTGGCGGAGGCCGAACGCCGCCGGGCGAGCACGAGCCGGGGCCCCGGCCGTACCTCCGACGACCACCCGGTCAAGCTGCTGCTCAACATCGGCTCCGCGGCCGACCTCGCACCGCAGGGGGTGGACGCCGAGGGAGTGGGACTGTTCCGTACGGAGTTCCTCTTCCTGGACCGGCGTGAGGAGCCGGGCTACGAGGAGCAGGTGGCCGCCTACGCCGCGGTCTTCCGCGCCGCGCCCGGCGGGCACGTCGTGGTCCGCACCCTCGACGCGGGCACCGACAAGCCGCTGCCGTTCCTCGGGCTGGCCGAAGAGACCAACCCGGCGCTGGGCGTGCGGGGGCTGCGGGTGTCCCGGGTCAGGCCCGAGGTGCTCGACACCCAGCTCGACGCCATCGCCGAGGCCGCGCGCCAGAGCGGAGCCGAGCCGTGGGTGATGGCGCCCATGGTGACGACGGTGGGCGAGGCGGCCGACTTCGCCGGGCGGGCCCGCGCCCGCGGAATCGCCCGCGTCGGGGCGATGGTGGAGGTCCCCGCCGCCGCGCTGCGTGCCGAACGCCTGCTGAAGGAGCTCGACTTCCTGAGCATCGGCACCAACGACCTGAGCCAGTACACCTTCGCCTCCGACCGGCAGCACGGAGATCTCGCCGACCTGCTCGACCCCTGGCAGGCGGCGCTGCTCCAGCTGATCGCCGACTGCGCCGCGGCCGGGCAGGCGGTGGGCAAGCCCGTCGGCGTGTGCGGCGAGGCGGCGGCGGACCCGCTCCTGGCGACGGTCCTGGTCGGGCTGGGCGTCACCAGCCTGTCGATGTCGGCGCCCAGCGTTCCCGCGGTGCGGGAGAGCCTCGCTGCGCACTCCCTGGCGCAGTGCCGCGACAACGCCCGGTTCGCCCTGGGCGCGGACGACCCCGGGCAGGCCAGAAAGATGATCGTCCCGGGCTGGTGAGCACCCCCTGAACCGGGCCGGAGACCCCCTCCCTCCGGCCCGGTTGCCGCCTCCGGCCCGTTTCCCCGGCGCGCATCGGTGAAATCACCGGTCTTTCCCGCGGAAGGTGCCGGGGCACCGGCGCGGGCCGGCGGAGACCCCCGCACCGGCCCTTTCCAGGCGCGACATACGCGCGTAACACTGGGACATGCCCTCCCCCTCCCCCGTCACCCGGTCACCGGCGCTGCACGGCCGTGACGCGGAGCAGGACGCACTGCTGCGACTCCTCGACACCGCGCGCGACGGATCCGGAG
>NZ_JBEXUE010000845.1:0-2233 GCF_040614275.1 Streptosporangium sp. NPDC006013 | reverse complement strand
CGGCCTGCCTGGCCTGGGACTCGGCCTCGGCGACCGAGGTGACCCGCGCGACCCGCACCCCTCGTGCCTGTAGCAGCCGGGCCAGGCCCTTGCCGGTCCCGGGCCTGGTCAACGCCCACCAGCACACCACCGCCGACCCGCTGGTGCGCAGCATGATCCCGGACGACATCGACTCCCAGGAGTCGATCTTCGACTGGATCGTCCCGCTGCACGGCAAGGTCACCGGCGACGACGACGAGCTGTCCGCCACCCTGACCGCCGCCGAGTCGCTCCTGCGCGGGGTCACCACCATCCTGGAGCCGGGCACCGTCGCCCACCCGCTGCGGGTGGCGGCGGGGCTCCGGGCGGCCGGCATCCGCGGCCGGGTCGGCCGGTGGGGCTGGGACGTGCCCGGCGCCCTGCACGCGCTGCCCGCGGCCGAGACCCTGGCCCTGCAGGAGGAGACGGTACGCGCGCTGCCGCCAGGCGGGACCGTCACCGGCTGGGTCACCCTGGTGGGGCACGATCTGGCGAGCGACGAGTTGTTCACCGGCGCCGCCGAGCTGGCCGAGCGGCTGGATGTCGGTCTCACCTGGCACATCTCGCCGGGCGAGGCGGACGTCCACGCCTACGCGCGGCGCGCGGGCAGGCGGCCGGTGCTTCACTTCGGGCAGCTGGGCGTGCTGGGCCCGAGGCTGGTGCTCGGCCACGCCGTCTGGCTCGACGACGCGGAGCTGGACGCCCTCGTCGAGACGCGGACCGCGGTGGCATCCTGCCCCGGGGCCTACCTGCGCCTCGGCCAGGGCTACACCCGCGCCGGCCGGCACGCCGAGCTCGTACGCCGAGGCGGCCGGGTCGCCCTGGGCTGTGACTCCCACAACGCGGGCGACGTGCCCGATCTGCTGCGTGCCGCGTGGCTGCTGGCCGCGCTGGAGCGCGACCGCGACGTGCGGCCCGTCCTCCGCGCCGACCAGGCGTTCGCGCTGGCCACGATCGACGGCGCCGCCGCGGTGGGCCTGGGCGACCTCGTCGGCTCGATCGAGGTCGGCAAGGCCGCCGACCTCGTGGTCCTGGACACCGGGGACCCTGTCTGGGCCCCGCGCGGTGACCTCGCGACCCACCTCGTCTGGGGCGCCCCGAGCCACACGGTCCGGGACGTCCTCGTCGACGGACAGGTGGTCGTGCGCGACCGCCGGATCACCACCGTCGATCTCGAAGCCCTGGCGGAGGAGGCGCAGGCACGGTCCGCCGCGCTGCTCCGCAGGACCGGTATCGACGTTCCCCACCGCTGGCAGGCCCTGTCGGCGGAAGAATACATCCAAGGAGTACGCGGATGAGGATCATCGATCTCGCAGACAGGACGCCGGCGCAGAAGCAGGGACTGCTCTCCCAGCTCGTCGTGCCGCGCCCGATCGCGATGATCACCACGCTGGACGCCAAGGGCGGCGTGAACGTCGCCCCGTTCAGCTACTACATGCCGGTCTCCGGAGAACCCCCGCTCGTCGCGGTCACGGTGGGCTCGGTCAGGGAGGCGACGGACGAACCCAAGGACAGCTGGGTGAATCTGAACGCCTCGGGCGAGTTCGTGATCAACGTGACCACGACCGCCCTGGCCGACCACATCGAGACGGTGGCCAGGGAGTATCCGGCCGGCGTCGACGAGGCCGGCCTCGTCGGCTGGCGGACCGTGCCGTCGCAGGTCGTCCGGCCCCCGTCGCTGGCCGACAGCCCGGCGCACCTGGAGTGCCGGGTGCGCGAGGTCATCGACCGGGGGGACTCCTCCTCCTGCTTCTCGGGCGTGCACATCGTGCTGGCCGAGGTGGTCTGCATAACGGTGGACGAGTCGATCATGGCGTCTCCCACCAGGATCGACCCGACCAAGGTGCACGCGGTCGGCAGGATGGGCTTTCCCTGGTTCGTCGCGGCGTCGCCGGAGTCGACTTTCAGCCAGGACCGCATCGCCTACGCCGATCTGCCAGGTGGCGAGGAGGTGCTCGCCTGACCTGTCGCGCAGGCAGGGGAGGGGCTCCGCTAAAGCCCGCACCCCGCCGGCGACCAAGATTCATCCCCCACTCGCGCACCGTGGGCGGTGCGCGAGCATTCAGATCGAGAGGATCGTCATGGCCGCATACTATCGAAGGGGCCGGGCCACGGCCGCACTGACCGCCTGCCTGAGCGCGCTGGCGCTCGCCGGGTGCGGAACTGGCGCGGATGGATCGGCAGGCCTCATCACCGCCTGGTTTTACACTCCCGC
>NZ_JBEXUE010000844.1:0-2234 GCF_040614275.1 Streptosporangium sp. NPDC006013 | reverse complement strand
GCCGACCGCGCCGAGTTCCAGGATCGTTCCGTGCGCCTGCTGGATGTGTCGTTGCCGGTGGAGCAGCGGAACGCGGCACAGCGGGAGGACGATCCGGCGGCCATCGCCCGGTGGGCGGCGGTTGGGCCACAGGAGTCCCGGATCGGCGGCGCGGCGGTGCGGGTGCTGCCCAACCTGAGCGGCCTGAACGCGCACTGGACGCTGGACGGGATCGTGGAGGAGATGCGGCGGCTGCGGGAGTCTCTCGCCTGACCGGCCGGTGTGAGCGCCCCGCGCGGAGGGGGCGGATGATGGGCGAGCGCGCCGCGGGTCGCCCGCTCGCCCCAGAGCCGATGAGAAGCCGATCGGAAAACCGGTCGGAAGCCGGTCAGAAAGCGGCCGGGGGGCCGACCCGGCGGGAGCGCGTCCTGGAGTGCCACCGCCTGCGGTGGAGCATGCCCAGCACGGCCATCGCCAGCCAGGCGAGGAAGACGAACTTCAGCACCCCGAACCCGCCGACCAGCACCCCGGCCACCAGCACCAGGATCATCAGGGGAAAGAACGGCGGTCCGCCGCGGCGGCCCACGTGGTGGTGACTCCAGCCCGGGTGGTGACGGCGGCCCTCGGGACGATGGGCGCCCCAGGGATGGCCGTGCCCGCGGCCCCGGTGGCCCGTGCTCCACGGCCCTCCGCCGGGGCCCCAGGGGGCTCCCGCGCCCCAGGGACCCCAGGCGTCCTCGGACTCCTCGATCTGAGGGACGCGCGGGCCGGGAAGGTCCGCGCTTACCCGGGCCAGGTCGCCGCCCGTCCGCGCGGACAGGGCCGACTCGAGGCGCTCGTCGAGTTCCTCGCGGGTCAGGCGGCCCTGGGCGTAGTGCTCGCGCAGGGCCGCCATCGCCACGTCACGTTCGGCGTCTCCGATGCGGAGGCCGTCTCGGGGCGTCATGGTCGGGTCACTCCTCGCCGGTGTCGCCGTCGGCCAGAATCTGGTAGAGCTTGCGGCGCGTCTCGGCCAGCGTCTGCTTCGCCTGCCGGATCTGCGACTCGCTGCCGGTCTGCAGGATCTGGAGCATGGCGAACCCCGACTGGCGGGCGGTGTCCATCAACTCCCAGGTGCTGTCGTCGATGTCGGGCGTCATCTCCTCCCACGGCGCGCGCACCTCGTCGGAGTGCTCGGTCACGTAGGCGCGGCCGGCCTCGGTGAGGCTGAAGGTCTTGCGCCCCTCGTTCTCCTCGGCCAGGACCAGGCCCTCATCGGTGAGCTGCTGCAACGCCGGGTAGACCGCTCCCGGGCTGGGCTTCCAGCCACCCTCGCTGCGCCGCTCGATCTCCTGGATGATCTGGTAGCCGTTTCGCGGGGACTCGGTGAGCAGGGCGAGGATCGCCGCGCGGACATCGCCGCGCTTGGCCTTGCGCCCGCGCCCGAACGGCGGCCCCCCGCCGAAGGGGCCTCCGCCGAACGGGCCTCTGCCCCCCCGGCCGCCTCGACCGCCCCTGCCGAAGTCCCAGGGGAACCCGCCGCCGGGGAAGGGGCCGCGGTGCCCGCGGTGCCGGTGCTCGTGCGGTCCGCCCTCGTGGTGCTGGTGCGGCCCGTGCTGCGGCCCACTCTCGTGCCATCCGGCGGCCATCTGCCGCCACGCCTCCTTGGCCGCGCGCTTCATCTCGCGCCTGACCTCCTGGGAGCCGAACCCGGTCCAGGGGCCACTCGTCGCGTTCGCTGCCGTCATGTCGTACCTCCATATCGCGATCGTCTTTTGATCGCTCTCGATGCCTCAAAGATATATCGAGAACATTCTGACAGCAACCCTTGTCCTGAAATATGGTTCTTCCCTTGAGGGGGAGCCGACGGTCACCGTGCGGGTGCTCAGCGTGTAAGTGAGGCAGATCACGTAATTCTTGCCGGATTCTGGAACAAGTACTGAGACCTGCACGTTACAAAGGACGTAGACGGGATTCGTTCCGCGCCGGAAGGGCTGGGGGGTGCTTTCGGTGCGGAACGGTCCCGTCTGTCGTTTCCGCAGGCCGCCGCCTGCCCGCCGATCTTTCCCCACCCGTCTCCGGCCTCCCGTGGAGGCGATCCGGAGGGTGCTCGGCGAAGACTCCGGGGTGAGACCTCAGGGTGAAGGCGATCTTCCCGGGTGGGCGCTCTGGTACGGCCGTCCCCGGCACCGATCGGCGGTTCCATCCGTTCCCCATTCGTAGGAAGATGCCGATGGCAGGCACTTCTCGTGAAGGGACGGGGAGATCGAAGCGGA
>NZ_JBEXUE010000843.1:0-2241 GCF_040614275.1 Streptosporangium sp. NPDC006013 | reverse complement strand
GCTGTTCACCGGGCAGGGCAGCCAGCGGGCGGGGATGGGCCGCGAGCTGTACGAGCGGTTCCCGGTGTTCGCCAAGGCCCTGGACGCGGTGGTCGCGGAGCTGGACCCGCTGCTCGACAGGCCGCTGCGCGACATCATCTTCGCCGAGCCGGGCAGTGATCAGGCCGGGCTGCTGGATCAGACGGGGTGGGCGCAGCCGGCGCTGTTCGCGCTGGAGACGGCGCTGTTCCGGCTGATGGAGTCCTGGGGCGTGGTGCCCGATGTGCTGGCCGGTCACTCGGTCGGGGAGATCACGGCGGCGCACGTGGCGGGAGTGTTGTCGCTGGCCGATGCGTGTGCGCTGGTGGCGGGCCGGGCGCGGTTGATGCAGGCGCTTCCTGCCGGTGGGGCGATGGTGGCGGTGCAGGCGTCCGAGGAGGAGGTCGCCACGCTGCTGGCCGGGCATGCGGGTGAGGTGTCGATCGCGGCGGTGAACGGCCCGAACGCCGTGGTGATATCCGGGGTTGAGGGCCCGGTCCTCAGCGTCGCGGCCGTCCTGGAAGAGCGGGGGGTCAGGACGCGGCGGTTGCGGGTGTCGCATGCGTTCCATTCGCCGTTGATGGACCCGATGCTGGAGGACTTCCGCGCCCTGGCCCGGACGCTGACCTACAGTCCGCCGGAAATTCAGGTGGTCTCGAACGTGACCGGCGACGTGGCCACGGACGAGCAGTTGTGCTCGCCGGACTACTGGGTGGACCAGGTCCGTGGCGCGGTCCGCTTCGCCGACGGCGTCCGCACCCTGCACCGCCAGGGCGTGCGGGCCTATCTGGAGCTGGGCCCCGACGGTGTCCTGACCGCCATGGCCGGCGACACGCTCGCCGCCGACGCGGATGCCGTGCTCGTCCCGGTATTGCGTAAGGACCGCGACGAGCCGACAGCGTCCATGATGGCGCTGGCCGAGCTGCATGTGCACGGGGTGCCGGTGGACTGGCGGCAGGTGCTGCCGAGTGGGCGCCGGATCGACCTGCCCACCTACCCGTTCCAGCACGAGTGGTTCTGGCCCAGCACCCGGCGAATGGGCGACGCTCGGAACCTGGGCCTGACCGCGGCCGGGCATCCTTTGCTGGGCGCCGCTGTGGCGCTGGCCGCTTCGGACGGCGTACTGCTGACGGGCCAGCTGTCGTTGGGGTCGCAGGCCTGGCTGGCCGATCACGTCGTGGGCGGGAGGGTGCTGTTCCCCGGCACCGCGTTCCTGGAGCTGGCCATCCGGGCCGGTGACCAGGTCGGCTGCGATCTGGTGGAGGAGCTCACCCTGGCGGCGCCGCTCGTCCTGGGCGTAACCGACGTCGTATCGGTGCAGGTGTGGGTGGGCGAGGAGGAGTCGGGCAGACGCGACCTGAGTATCTACACCCGGTCGGCCGAGTCCGCCGACGACGAGCCGTGGGTACGGCACGCGGTCGGCGTCCTCGCCGCCGGGGGCCAGACCGCCGAGCGACTCGATACCGAAGTCTGGCCGCCGCAGGGCGCGTCCGCGATCGAGCTGGACGGGCTGTACGGCCGGCTAGCCGAGGGCGGGCTGAGTTACGGGCCGCTGTTCCAGGGGTTGCGGGCGGCCTGGCGACGTGATGATGAGATCTTCGCCGAGGTGAGCCTGCCGAGTCGGCTCGAGTCGGACGCCGGCTCCTTCGGCGTTCATCCGGCGTTGCTGGATGCGGCGCTGCATATGGTGACCTTCGCCGGGCTGGACGATTCCGAGGGCGGCCGGTTGCCGTTCTCCTGGGGTGAGGTGTGCCTGCACGCCGGTGGCGCGTCGGCTCTGCGGGTACGGCTGGCCAAGACCGAGGGCGATGCCATCTCGCTGGCGGTGGCCGATGCGGCGGGCGAACCGGTGCTGACGGCGCGGTCACTCGTCATGCGCCCGATCACGGCGGGCACCGGTGAAGGTGGCCGGAGGAGCAAGCGGGACCCCCTGTTCAGGGTGGAGTGGACGGCGTTGCCGTCGGCGCGGGTGGAGCCGGTGACCGACCCCGCCCCGCCGACGGTCGACATCCACACGTTCGACCTCGCGTCGGCGTTCGGGGACGACCAGGCGCCGGGTGTTGTGGTGACCGAAGTGATCTCCGACCAGGCCGGCGCGGTGGTGCGGGCGACGCACGAGCTGAACGCGCGCGTTCTGACTGTGCTGCAGGGGTGGCTGGCCGATGAGCGGTATCGCGATTCACGGTTGGTGTTCGTGACGCGGGGTGCGGTGGCGGCCGGTGA
>NZ_JBEXUE010000842.1:0-2250 GCF_040614275.1 Streptosporangium sp. NPDC006013 | reverse complement strand
CCTACTTCCGGCAGGCCCATCAAACCCGCGCCCTGATCAGCCACTACCACCGACGAGGAGCTCGCTGCCCGCCCCCGTCCCCCTCGCCGAGTTCGCCCGGCAGGCCGCGCGCGGGCTTCCCGCCACGGCGGGCGGCCTGCGGGTCGCCGGAGACCCCGGCCGCCCCGTCCAGCGGATCGCGGTCAGCGGAGGGTCCGGAGACTCCCTGCTCGGGGTGGCCCGCGCCGCCGGGGTCGACGTCTTCCTCACCGCGGACCTGCGCCACCACCCGGCGAGCGAGTTCATGGAGGCCGACGGCCCCGCGCTGATCGACGCCGCCCACTGGGCCACCGAGTGGCCGTGGCTCGCCGACGCGGCGCACCATCTGGCGTCCGCATCGGCCGCCAGGGGGATTACTGTTGAGACGCGCGTTTCCGAGACGGTCACGGACGCCTGGAAAACAACAGCAAAGTGCGAGGATTTCACGTGAAAGCAGCCCCTGCGGCCCAGAAGCGTCTGCTTGACCTGGCCGAACTCGACTCCGCCCTCGACCGGCTGGCCCACCGTCGCCGTACCCTGCCCGAGCTGGCCCAGATCGACGAGCTCTCCGCTCGGGTCGCCCGCATCGCGCCCCAGGTGATCGCCGCCGAGACCGAGTCCGGTGACCTCGCCCGCGAGCAGACCAAGGCCGAGGCCGACGTCGACTCGGTCCGCATCCGCGCCGAACGCGACCAGAAGCGCCTCGACTCCGGACAGGTCTCCTCACCGAAGGACCTGGCCAGCCTCCAGTCGGAGATCGCCTCTCTGACGCGCAGGCAGGGCGACCTGGAGGACGTGGTGCTGGAGATCATGGAGCGCCGCGAGGCGGCGGACGCGCAGGTCGCCAAGTTGGTGGCCGAGCGCGACGAGCTCACGGGCACCCGCGGCGTCGCCGAGGACCGCAGGGACGCGGTCTTCGCCGAGATCGACAAGGAGAAGGACGAGGTCCAGCGCAGGCGGGCCGAGGTCGAGAAGGACATCCCGGCCGACCTGCTCGCCCTCTACGGCAAGCTCAGGGAGCAGTTCGGAGTGGGCGCCGCGATGCTCCAGGGCGGCCGCTGCCTCGGCTGCCGCACCAGCCTGTCCATCGCCGAGATCAACCGGATCAAGGCCGCCTCCCACGACGAGGTCATCCGTTGCGAGGAGTGCCGCCGGATCCTGGTCCGCACCGCGGAGTCCGGCCTGTGACCTCGTACGTTGTGGAGGCCGACGGCGGCTCGCGGGGCAACCCCGGGCCGGCCGGCTACGGCGCCGTCGTCAAGGATGCCGCCGACGGCCAGGTGCTGGCCGAGACGGCCGAGTCGATCGGCACCCAGACCAACAACGTCGCCGAGTACCGCGGGCTCATCGCCGGCCTGACCAGTTTGCTGGCCCTGGCCGGAGACGGTGCGAAGGTCGAGGTCCGGATGGACTCCAAGCTGGTCATCGAGCAGATGGCCGGCCGGTGGAAGGTCAAGAACGAGGGCCTGCGCCCGCTCGCCCTACAGGCCGCGGCCCTTGCCAGGCGCCTCCGGGTGACCTGGCGCTGGATCCCGCGCGAGAAGAACAAGGACGCCGACCGCCTGGCCAACGAGGCCATGGACGCCGCGGCCAAGGGCCGCACCTGGACCGCCTCGGCTTCCTCCTCTCCCGCCGGGGGAGCGATCGGCGCCTCCGGGACCGCTGTCTCCGGGAGCGGTGCCGCCGCCACCCTCACCGGTGGGGGCCCCGCCGAGGACCTTCTCCTCTTCGACACCGGTGACCTCGGCGCCGGTGATTCCGGTGGTGGTGTCGTCACCCGGGAGCCGGCGGAACGGACGGCCATGTCCACCGGGCGCGGCACCGGCTGGCGCTCGCCCACCTCGGTCGCGACCTCGCTGTACCTGCTCCGGCACGGTGAGACGCCGCTCTCCGTCGAGCGCAGGTTCTCCGGGCTCGGCGATCCCGAACTCACGCCCAACGGCATAGCCCAGGGCGAGGCCGCCGCCGCCAAGCTGGCGGGGGAGTCGTACGGCATCCAGGTGATCGTCAGCTCACCGCTGAGGCGCGCCCGTGCCACCGCGGAGATCGTCGCGGCCAGGACCGGTCTTGAGGTCGTCGTCGAGGAGGGGCTGCGGGAGACCGACTTCGGCGACTGGGAGGGCCACACGTTCACCGAGATCCAGCGTCGCTGGCCGGACGAGCTCGCCGCGTGGCTGGCGGACCCGTCCGCCGCGCCGCCGGGTGGGGAGAGTTTCGGGGAGGCGGCGCGGC
>NZ_JBEXUE010000841.1:0-2264 GCF_040614275.1 Streptosporangium sp. NPDC006013 | reverse complement strand
TCGTCCGAGCGGTCGTCCCCGGGGCCGCGCCCACGTCCGCGAGGTCGCGGCCCTGCCGTGTTCGGGTACTTCTCAGCAAATCCGAAGCCGAGTAATGTTCTGCTCCATGCACCCGGGAGCCATCGCAGCAGTTTCGCCGGACAAGCCCGCTGTGATCATGGCGGGCTCCGGGCGGATCGTCACCTACCGAGAGCTGGACGAGGAGTCCAACCGCCTCGCCCGGCTCTTCCGCGCGGCCGGCCTGCGGCCGGGTGATCACATCGCCTTCATGCTGGAGAACCATCCGCTCTTCCTGGTGGTCGCCTGGGCCGCGCACCGCTCGGGCCTGTACTACACGGCCATCAGCTCGCGCCTGAAGACCGACGAGCTCGCCTACATCGTCGACAACTGCGGGGCCCGGGTCTTCATCTCCTCGGCGGCCCTCGCGGACGTGGCGGTCTCCATCACCGATCTCACGCCCCAGGTCGGGCTCAGGCTCATGCTGGACGGTGTCGCCCCTGGCTTCGAGTCCTACGAGAAGGCCGTCGCGGCCCACCCCGCCACGCCCGTCGAGGACGAGTGCCAGGGGGTGGACATGCTCTACTCCTCAGGCACCACCGGGCGGCCCAAGGGGGTCAAGCCCATGCTCTCCAAGGCGCCGCTGGATCAGCCGGGGCCGCTGCTGCAGCTCATCCAGTTCCTGTTCGCCCCCTCGGCCGACAGCGTCTACCTCTCCCCGGCTCCGCTCTACCACGCCGCCCCGCTGCGCTACTGCCTGAGCTTCCAGCGGATGGGCGCCACGATCGTGGTCATGGAGAGGTTCGACCCGGAGCAGGCGCTCGCGCTCATCGAGAAGTACTCCGTCACCCATTCGCAGTGGGTGCCGACCATGTTCATCAAGATGCTCAAGCTGCCCGAGCAGACCCGCGCGCGCTACGACCTGTCGTCGCTGGCCTGCGCGATCCACGCCGCCGCCCCCTGCCCCGTCCCGGTCAAGGAACGGATGATCGACTGGTGGGGACCGATCATCCACGAGTACTACGCGGGGACCGAGGGCAACGGCTTCCTGTACGTCGGCTCGCAGGACTGGCTCGCACACAAGGGAACGGTCGGCCGCCCGCTGCTCGGCGTCACCCACATCTGCGACGAGGAGGGCAACGAGCTGCCGCCGCGCGAGCACGGCACCGTCTACTTCTCGGACGGCCCCCAGTTCGTCTACCACGGCGACGAGGCCAAGACGGAGGCGTCCCGCGACCCGCTGGGACGGGGCTGGACCACCCTCGGCGACATCGGCTACCTCGACGAGGAAGGTTTCCTCTACCTCACCGACCGCCGCTCGTACATGATCATTTCTGGCGGGGTCAACATCTATCCGCAGGAGGCCGAGAACGTCCTGTCCGTCCATCCCAAGGTGGCGGACGTGGCGGTCTTCGGCGTTCCGGACGAGGAGATGGGCGAGCAGGTCAAGGCGGTCGTCCAGCCGGCCTCCATGGACCTGGCGGGCCCGGAGCTGGAGGCCGAGCTGATCGAGTACTGCCGTTCCCAGCTGGCGCCCTACAAGTGTCCCAGGTCCGTCGACTTCCGCGAGGAACTGCCCAGGCACCCCACCGGGAAGCTCTACAAGCGCCTCCTGCGCGACGAGTACTGGCCCGCCGGCTCCTGACCCGCCCGGCCGCGACGACGACATCGTCGCCGCGCCCCTCTCCGGCCGGTCGCCGCACCACGAGAAGGCTCGGCTGAAAGGCGTATTACCGCCTATTGCATAGGAAGGTTTCCTATTTAATACTGTGATCGGCGCAGCTTATCCCTATCGCGCAGAACTCCACCTCGCTCGGCGCTGCACCCCGTCACGCTCAGCCGCCCCTCTCTCCGTGTCGCACGCCTTCCTGGATCCCGGAGGTCCTTCATGCCTCGTCGTGTCGTCGCGCTCGCCACCGTCGCGCTCGCCTGCCTCGGCGCGCTCGCCGTCTCCACCGTCCCCGCGCAGGCCGCCCGTTCCGCGGGCGTTCTCGAAATCGTGTACAGCCCGCTCTCGCTCGGTGAGTACTGCGCGGCCACCGTCAACTCCTCGTCCATTGTCGGCTTCTACAACGGCAGCCTGGGCTGCTACCGCTGGAACGGCACTCAGACCACCTACGTGGGCAGCGGGAGCCCTTCCGCCGCGTGTGCCTACTTCCACCCCACCTACGCCTACATTGGCCACGCTCAGGGCGGCAGCCAGGCGTTGATCTGCAAGTACTCGGTCTGACCCGCCCCCGTACCCCTCCTCACGGCGTCGCCCGCAC
>NZ_JBEXUE010000840.1:0-2273 GCF_040614275.1 Streptosporangium sp. NPDC006013 | reverse complement strand
CGACCCGACACTGCGGGCCCCGGTAGACGAAACCCTGGCCTGGCTACGTGAGCGCAGGACTACCTGTCCAGGCGGGGCGTCCGGACCATGGCGCCGGGGGCGGCCGTCACCGCGCTGTGGCGGGCGGTCGCGCATCAGGACGCGAGCGTGGCGGTCGCGGACATCGCCTGGGAGCTGTTCGCCCCGACCTTCACCGCCGTACGGCAGAGCGCTCTGCTCGGCGATCTGCCGGAGGTGCGGAGTCTGGTTGAGGCAGGCCGTACCCTCCGGGAGGAAGAGCAGTCGGCCGTTTCCGCGCTCCGGGAGCGGCTGCGCGAGCTGGCGGCGGATGAGCGGTCGCAGGTCCTGCGGGGCATGGTCCGCGAGCAGGTCGCCGTGGTGCTGCGGCATTCCAGCGCGGAGGCGATCGAGACCGAGCGCGCCTTCAAGGACCTCGGGTTCGACTCGCTCACCGCGGTCGAACTTCGCAACGCGCTCCATGCCGCGACCGGCCTGAGCCTGCCGGCGACGCTGGTCTTCGACTATCCGACGCCCGCCGTCCTGGCGGACTTCCTGCTGGCGGAGCTGCTCGGCGAGCAGGGGCAGGTGGGGGTGCCGTCGGCGGTGGTGCCGGTGGCGGACGATCCGATCGCGATCGTGTCGATGGCATGCCGGTATCCGGGTGGGGTGAGCTCTCCGGAGGATCTGTGGCGGCTGGTCGCCGAAGGCCAGGACGCCATCTCCCCGCTGCCCCGGGATCGGGGCTGGCAGGCGCATGGCGAGCTGGACTTCCAGGGCGGGTTCCTCTTCGACGCGCCCGACTTCGATCCGGGGTTCTTCGGGATCTCGCCGCGTGAGGCGCTGGCGATGGATCCGCAGCAGCGGTTGCTGCTGGAGGCGTCCTGGGAGGCGATCGAGCGGGCGGGGATCGACCCGGTCTCGTTGCGCGGCAGCCGTACCGGTGTGTTCACCGGGGTGATCTACGGCGACTACGGGACGAGCGCTCAGTTCCCGCCGGATGTGATGACCTTCGTCAGTACCGGTAGTGCCGGGAGCATCGTCACCGGGCGTGTCGCATACGCGCTGGGGCTGGAGGGCCCGGCGGTGACGGTGGATACGGCGTGTTCGTCGTCGCTGGTGGCGATGCACATGGCGGCTCAGTCGCTGCGGTCGGGTGAGTGCGGTCTGGCGCTGGCCGGTGGTGTGACGGTGATGGCCACGCCTGGGGTGTTCATCGATTTCGACGTGCAGGGCGGGCTGGCCGGTGATGGGCGGTGCAAGGCGTTCTCCGACGCCGCGGATGGCACGGGCTGGTCTGAGGGTGTGGGCGTGGTGGTGCTGGAGCGGTTGTCGGACGCGCGCCGTAACGGCCATCAGGTGCTGGCGATCATGCGCGGGTCGGCGATCAACCAGGACGGGGCGTCCAATGGCTTGACGGCGCCGAACGGTCCTTCCCAGCAGCGGGTGATCCGGCAGGCGCTGGCCGTCGCCGGGCTGTCCCCTGCTGAGGTGGACGCGGTTGAGGCGCATGGTACGGGTACGACGCTGGGTGACCCGATCGAGGCGCAGGCGCTGCTCGCGACCTATGGGCAGGATCGGGAGGAGGGTCGGCCGCTGCTGCTGGGTTCGGTGAAGTCGAACCTCGGTCACACCCAGGCGGCTGCGGGTGTCGCCGGTGTGATCAAGATGGTCATGGCTCTCCGGCACGGTGTGCTGCCCAAGACGTTGCATGCGGTTGAGCCGTCCTCGCATGTGGACTGGTCGGCCGGTGCGGTGGAGCTGCTGACCGAGGCCAAGGGCTGGCCGGAGGCCGATCGCCCGTGGCGGGCCGGGGTGTCGTCGTTCGGGATCAGCGGCACCAACGCGCACGTGATCTTGGAGCAGGGGCCGCAGGCTCCGGAGGCCGAGCCGGGTGCGGAGGACTGGGCTCCGGCCGCGGGTGTGGTGCCGTGGGTGGTGTCGGGCAAGACCGAGGGGGCGCTGCGGGCGCAGGCGGGCCGTCTGGCGGCGTTCACGGATACGCGCGGCGAGCTGGGCCTGGCGGATGTGGGCTTCTCGCTGGCGACGTCGCGGTCGGTGTTCGAGCACCGGGCCGTGGTCATCGGCGGAGGCCATGAGGAACTGCTGGCGGGGTTGGGTGCGGTGGCCTCGGGTGGGCCCGTGGCCGGTGGTGTGGTTGAGGGTGTGGCCGATGTGGTTGGGAAGTCGGTGTGGGTGTTCCCGGGTCAGGGGGCGCAGTGGGTGGGGATGGGTGCGCGGTTGCTGGAGGAGTCGGCGGTGTTCGCCGGGCGGAT
>NZ_JBEXUE010000839.1:0-2283 GCF_040614275.1 Streptosporangium sp. NPDC006013 | reverse complement strand
TCGTGCCCACCCTCGGGCGTGTCTGCTCCCACGGATTCGAGAGCTTGGAGCTGAGGAAGCACCCCAAGGTCGGTCTGCGCTCTTGTGTTCAACGTAGCCATCTGGATCACACCTCCAGTTCATGATGGCCAGGGCTGGTCAACACGGGGCTTCGAAGCGCATCACTGCGCCTCAAGCCCCCTCCTTCAGGAGGGGGTCGTTGACCGTTCACGTTCCTCCAGCCAGGCGAGGACCTCGTCGTTGTGCTCGCCGAGGGCCGGCGGGGCGGTATGGCGCATGGGAAGGTCGCCGTCGAAGCGGAGCGGCGGTCCCGGCAGCTCGATGGTGCCGAGCACGGGATGGTCGACCTCGACGACCAGCCCCTGGGAACGGGTCTGCTCCCAGGCGTAGACCTCGTCGATGGACCTGATCGCCCCGGCGGGCACCCCGGCCTCGCCGAGCGCGGCCAGCCAGTGCGCCCTGTCGTGCTTGGTGAGCCTCCGCTCCATGTCCGCGATCAGCTCGTCCCGATGCGCAAACCTTTCCCTGTTCGTGGCATATTTCGCAATATCTGGATCTATCTCCAGCAGGGTGGCGACCTTGCGCCACTGCGCGTCGTTCGCCACCGCGATCTGGATCATGCCGTCGGCGCAGTGGAAGGCCCCGTACGGGGCGATGGAGGCGTGGTGGTTACCATTGGCGACGGGCACCTGGCCGCCGACGGTCCAGGCCGTGCCGTGGTAGGAGTGCACCCCGGCCACCGCGGCCAGCAGCGAGGTCCGCACGACCTTGCCCCGCCCGGTCCGCTCCCGCTCGTACAGCGCGGCCAGCACACCGTAGGCGCCGTGGATGCCGCCGAGCAGGTCAGCGATCGAGGCGCCCACCCGGTACGGCTCGTCGGCCGACGGGCCGGTCAGGCTCATCAGTCCGGCCTCGCCCTGCGCGATCTGGTCGTACCCCGGCCTGCCGCCCTCCGGGCCGTCATGGCCGAAGCCGGTGATCGACAGGATGACCAGGCGGGGGTTGAGCTCGTGCAGCCGCTCGACGGGGAAGCCCAGCCGGTCCAGGACGCCGGTGCGGAAGTTCTCCACCAGCACATCGCTCTGCCGCACCAGGCGCTCGATCAGCGCCTTGCCCCCGGCGGACTTGAGGTCGAGGGTGATCGACTGTTTGTTCCGGTTGGCCGCCAGGAAATAAGTAGAAATATCACTATCAGGACCCACGAACGGTGGGCCCCAGCCCCGGGACTCGTCACCTCCCCCGGGATGTTCCACCTTGATCACCCGAGCACCCAGATCGCCGAGCATCTGCGTGGCGTGCGGACCCGCGAGCGCACGAGAGAGATCGAGAACGACGATGTCGCCGAGTGCTCCCTGCAAGATCAACCTCCGATGCGTGGCGGCCGGATCCGGCCGGAGGAGCGCTTCCTCCGTTCCCGGCCCGCTTGCCATGAGACTGGCACGATACCCGGATGAGGGAATCCCATGATCCCCCATACCAGTACCCGGCGGGACGCGCGGGGGGAGGTCATCAGGAAAACTCCGGCCGAAGCGGAGCATTACCGCGGCCGTGTCCCCAGCAGGTGGCCCACCTCGTTGAAGACCTCGGGCCTGGTTCCGCGCCACACCGAGACCGAGGCGTTGCCGACCGGGCCGAACGCCTCGACCGAGTCGATCGGGACATCCTCGATCACGTGCTTGAACATCAGCACGACCGAGTCGTGCGCGACGACGAGAACCCGGCGCCCGGCGTGCCCGGCACGCAGCTCCTCGACCACCTCGCGTATCCGACCGGCGACATCGGGGAAACTCTCCCCCTCCGGGGGCCGGAAACCGCCGTACAGGCGCGCCACCAGGTTCTCCGACTCACCGGGAAACCTCTCCCTGAGCGCGAGCAGGTTCATCCCCGACCAACGTCCCATGTCATGGTCCCTGAGCCTCGGCTCCAGCCGGATCTCGGGGTCCGCACCCAGCTCGGCGGCGACCAGCTCCCAGGTCTGCACGGTCCTGCGGTACGGCGAGCACAGGACGAGTTCCGGCGGATCCCCTGCCGCCAGGTGCCGCCCCAGCTCGGTGGCCTGCTCCCTGCCGAGCGGGGTCAGCTCGGCCTCGGAGTCGGGGCGCTCCAGGACGACCGCCCGGCCCGCGCGGAAGGCCTCCTCGAAGGCCACGTTGGACTCGCTCTGACCATGTCGTACCACAGTGATCGTCAGCGGCATTCCCTCATGACCAAGGCGCGCAAGACCGGTCCGTCCAGGAAGATCGACCGGAAGTACTCCGAGGGCAACCCCGTCGCCGCGCGGGT
>NZ_JBEXUE010000838.1:0-2305 GCF_040614275.1 Streptosporangium sp. NPDC006013 | reverse complement strand
GTCGGCGGGCACGAGGTCGGTTCCGGCCCTCACCGGCAGGGGACCGGCCCCGGCGCCGCGCCCGCCGGTCCGGCCGCTCCGGGATCTCGCGTCCGCGGTTCGCTCGCCTGTCATCCGCTCACCCACCTCTGCGGGCCGTGGGGTCGAAGGCGTCGCGCAGGGAGTCGCCGACCAGGTTCACCGCGAGCACGGTGACGATCAACAGGCCCGCGCAGAACCAGAACGTCCAGGGGGCGTAGAGCGCCGTCTGGGCGCCGTCCGCGATGAGGCTGCCCAGCGAGACGTCCGGCGGCTGGATGCCGAAGCCGAAGTAGGAGAGGGACGTCTCGGTGAGGATCGCGGCGCTGACGTTCAGCGTGGCGTCGACGACCAGCAGCGAGGACATGTTGGGAATGATGTGCCGGAAGATGATCCTCGTCGGCGGCACGCCCATGAACCTGGCCGCCTGGATGAACTCCCGTTCCCTGAGCGAGATGGTCATGCTCCGGACGATCTTCGAGGTCACCATCCAGAGAAAGAGCGCCAGCACCAGCACGAACATCGGCCACTGTCCCCCGGCGAAGAGCGGGGACATGATCGCCAGGATCAGGAAGGCGGGGAGCACGAGCAGCAGGTCGGTCACCCAGGTCAGTGAACGGTCGGTCCAGCTTCCGAAGTATCCGGCGAAGGCACCCACCACGGCCGCGAGCGCGGTGCCGACCACCGCGGCGAGCAGGCCGACGACCAGGGACCTGCGCATGCCGCGCAGCGTGACCGCGTACACGTCGGCGCCGGTCTGCAGGGTCCCCCACCAGTGCTCGGTCGACGGCGGCGCGAGAAAGGCGGTGAAGTCCTTGGCGGTGTAGGTCCAGCGGGTGAGGTAGGGGCCGGCGAAGGCCAGCAGGAAGATCAGCAGGAGGAGCACGGAGCCGGTCCGGCCCCGGCCCGAGCTCAGGAGGCGGCCCATGACCACCCGTAGCCGTGAGGGCGCCTTGATCCTGTCCACGGACGCCCGCTGCTCGGTGAGCTCCTCCTCGGCGATGGTCATCTCCGGCTCACCCCACCCGGACGCGCGGGTCGAGGACGGCGTGGAGCACGTCGGAGGCCAACGCGGCCAGCAGCACCGCCAGCGCGGCGAAGCAGCTGATCGCGGCGACCGTGTTGATGTCGTTGGTGGAGATCGAGTCGACCAGCTGCTCTCCCACGCCGTGCCAGCCGAAGATCTTTTCGGTGAAGGTGGTGCCGACCAGCAGCGCCCCGAAGGTGAAGGCGAAGTAGGTGACCGCCGGGATCAGCGCGGTACGCAGCGCGTGCCGGGTCAGCGCGGCGCGGCGGCTCAGCCCCTTGGCCATGGCCGTGCGGATGAAGTCTGCGCCGAGCACATCGAGCATCATGTTGCGCTGGTAGCGGCTGTAGACGGCGGCCAGGCCGAGCGAGAGCGACAGCGTGGGCAGCAGCAGATGCTGGATCCGGTCGATCCCGGCGGCGACGAACCCGCCCTGGAGCCCGGGGGTCGCCTCTCCGCTGACGAGGAGGATCTGGGCGCCGACGGCCTCGTTGAACCGGACTGCGGCGATGATCAGGATGTTGGCCAGCACCACCGTGGGGACCGCGAGGACGACGAAGGAGAGACCTGTCGAGAGCCGGTCGAAGGCGCCGTACTGCTTGACCGCGGCGTAGGCGCCGACGAGCACGCCGGTGACACTGCCGACGACCAGCCCGACCGTGATCAGGCGCAGGGTGACGCCGATCCGGCGCCCGAGGTCGTCGCCGACCGAGCCACCGGCCACCGTCCTGCCGAAGTCGCCGCGCGCCAGGGCGCCCACCCAGGTCAGGTAGCGCTCGAAGAGCGGGGTGCGGTCGTTGAGGTTGAGGTCGGTGAGGCGGGCGTCGACGACCGCGGGGGGGATCGGCGGGTTGCGGCCCTCGTAGTTGGATCGCGGGTCGAGCGCGGAGGCGGCCAGCATGTAGGCGAGGCTGGTGGCCACGACGATCAGCACCAGATAGTTGAGCAGCCTGCGGGCAAGGAATCCCGCCATCTTTCCTCCTCCGGAGCCCCACCGCTGTCGGTGACCATCTTGCTACACTCAGCAACCGATGGGCTGCATAGCGTACCGAATCGGAGGGATCTCAGTGGACGATGGCGCCGGTCGGACCCGGAATCACTTTCCGGAGAGTTCGTCCACGGCGGCGCGCAGGTCAACGCTGGTGATGGTGGTCAGGTCGGCGGTGCCGTCCCCGGTGGCACGGTCACCCTGACCCCCGAGGTGGACCACGTCCGGCTGGACGTGAGCGTCGACGACACCAGCCACCTGGCCAGGATCGT
>NZ_JBEXUE010000837.1:0-2313 GCF_040614275.1 Streptosporangium sp. NPDC006013 | reverse complement strand
AAAATGCCCGCCCCCCCCCTAACCCCCCGGGGCCGCGGCCTCTGCCCGTCCGCGCCGTCGCTAGACGGGGAGGACCACCACGAAACGGCGGGGCTCCTCGCCCTCGGACTCGCTCCGCAGGCCCGCCGCGGCGACGGCGTCATGCACGATCTTCCGCTCGAACGGGGTCATCGGCTGCAGCGACTTGGGCTCGCCATCCCGCTTGACGTCCGCAGCGATCTTGGTGCCGAGCTCGCTCAGCTCGCTCCGGCGGCGGTCGCGGTAGCCGCCGATGTCGAGCATCAGACGCGACCGCTCACCCGTCTGGCGGTGGACCGCGAGACGGGTCAATTCCTGGATGGCCTCCAGCACCTCGCCGTTGGGGCCGACCAGATCACCGCCCTTGATATCGACCACCGACACCACGGCGCGATCACCTTCGACATCCATGTCGATGTCACCGTCGATGTCGGCGATGTCGAGCAGACCCTCGACGTAATCCGCCGCGATCTCGCCTTCCTGCTCCAGGGCGGCGAGATCGGGAGCCGCCTTCACGGGCTCCTTCTCGGCCTCGGCCTCGGTCACGTCCGGCCACTCCTTCGTGCTGTCGGGATGAGACGTCAGGACTTCTTGCTACCGGTCCGCTTGCTGCGGGGCTGGCGGGTGGGCTGCTGGCGGACCACCTTGGGCTCCGGTGCGGGCGGTGCCTCAGGCTCGGGGGCGGTCTTCTTGACCTTGCTCAGCAGGCTCGGCTTGGGCTCGGGGGTCGTGACGTTGCCCTTCGCGTCGACCACCGGGGAGGGGTTGCGGCTGTAGAACCAGTGCTGCTGGCCGAGGGTCCAGAGGTTCGTGGTGACCCAGTAGAGGATCAGGCCCAGGGGGAAGTTCAGCGAGAAGATGGCGAACAGCGGCGAGACGTACATCAGGATCTTCTGCTGCTGCGCCATCGGGTTGTCCGGCATCTGGGCCATCGAGCGGGTCACGCTCTGCCGGACGGTAAGGAAGGTGGTCAGCGAGCTGATCGCCACGAAGACGGCGAGAACGACCTTGGTGACGATGGGGTCGGCGTTCAGCGCGATGATGTCGTTCGCACTGGTGAAGAAGGTCGCCGGGATCGGCGCGCCGAAGATGTGGGCCGCCCTGGCGCTGTCCATCAGCTGCTGGGTCATGCCGAACTTGGGAACCGGGCTGTTGGCCATGGCCTGGAGCACGGTGAACATCGAGATGAAGATCGGGAACTGCGCCAGAATCGGCAGGCAGCCACCCAGCGGGTTGGCGCCCTGCCCCTGGTACAGCGCCATGACCTCCTGGTTCATCCGCTGCTTGTCGTTCTTGTAGCGTTTGCGGATCTCCTGGACCTTTGGCGCCAGTTCCTGCATCTTCTTCGAGGAGCGCATCTGCTTGAGGAAGAGCGGGAAGATCAACAGCCGCATCAGCACGGTGAGCGTGATGATGGTCAGCGCCCAGTTGAGCCCGCTGTTCCTCGGGATGAAGGTGCTGTAACCCTCGTGAATCCAGGTGATCACTTGGGCGACGGCCGTGTAAAGCCAGTTCAGCCAGGACAGCTCCACCGAGCTAGCTCCCTTGCGTTTCGTCGGACCGGCCCGGGGGAACCGGGTCAAAGCCTCCGGGATGGAATGGGTGGCAACGCCCGATTCTCCGGATCGTCAACCATGTGCCGCGTAGCGCGCCGTGAACGGCCACGGCTTCGAGGCCATAGGCACTGCACGAGGGGTGGAAACGGCAACGGGGACCCAGCAAAGGGCTCACGAAGGCCCGGTAGAACCGGATCGGAGCCATCAGGATCCTGGCAGCCGGAGAAATCCCGGCGATCTGCTGCGCCGTCATCATCGCCCATCCATGCGAGCCCCCGGGGGCTCTAGCCGCCTGAGTAAACGATCCAGCGCGACGTCGAGTTCGGCGGCAATGCGCTCGCTTCGCGCGGACGCGGCCGGTGGATTGGCGCGTACAACAAGCAGGCTACCTCGCGGAAGCCGGTCGAGACGGTCTCGCATGAGGTGTCGCAACTGACGTTTGACCCGATTTCTGATGACCGCGCCTCCCACGGCGCGACTCACCACGAATCCGACCAGGGGGGGATCGTCAGTGTCAGGGCGCATGCCAAAGTGCGCGACCAGGGTGGGGCGGCCTGCTCGGCTTCCCCTTCTGATCGCGCCGGCGAAATCGTCGCCCCGGCGCATGCGGGACCCGGACGGCAACACGAGAGATCTTCGTGACCCTGGGCAGGTACGCCTGTCGCCCGTCGGCACTCGGGGCTGGGGTGAACCTGATCCGCTGAAGAGCACCCCTCACCTGGTCGGCTCGGAGTCACAT
>NZ_JBEXUE010000836.1:0-2321 GCF_040614275.1 Streptosporangium sp. NPDC006013 | reverse complement strand
GGCTACGCCGAGCTGGACGAGCGCGCCGACCGGCTGGCGCGCCACCTGGCGTCCCTGGGGGTGACCGCGGAGTCGCGGGTGGCCGTCCTCCAGGCTCGCACGGCCGACGCGCTGGTCTCGATGCTCGCGGTGCTCAAGGCCGGCGGCACCTACGTCCCCCTGCATCCGAGCTACCCGCCCGACCGGCTGCGCTGGATCCTGCGGGACACCGCGGCGGTGGCCGTGCTGACGGACCGGGCGACGGTCTCGAAGATCGGCGGGCTCGGGGCACGGGCGCTGGTGGTGGACGGCGACACGACCCTGGACGGTCCCCCGCTCGCGGGCCCGGCCGCCGTGGCCGACCCCGACCGGCTGGCGTACGTGATGTACACCTCCGGCTCGACCGGGGTCCCCAAGGGCGTGGCGGTCACCCACCGCAACATCGTGAGCCTGGCCACGGACCGGCGGTGGCGCTCGGGAGGGCACGAGCGTGTTCTCTTCCACTCCCCGCACGCCTTCGACGCGGCCACCTACGAGATGTGGGTCCCGCTGCTGGCCGGCGGCCGGGTGGTGGTCGCCCAGGGCGAGCTGGACGCCCGGAGCCTGCGGCGCCTGGTCGCCGGGCACGGCGTCACCGGGATGTTCCTCACCACGGCGCTGTTCAACCTCTTCGCCGAGGAACTGCCCGAGTGCTTCGCCGGGCTGCGCGAGGTGTGGACGGGAGGCGAGGCCGCCTCGCCGGCGGCGATGCTGCGGGTGATGGAGCGCTGCCCGGCGACGGAGGTGCACCACTGCTACGGCCCCACCGAGACCACGACCTTCGTCACCTGCCGTGAGATGACGCCGGAGCTCGCCGGGTCCGGTGCCGCGCCGATCGGCCGCCCGATGGACAACACGCGCGCCTACGTGCTGGGCCGCGATCTCGCTCCGGTACCGCCCGGCGCCCCCGGCGAGCTGTACCTCGCGGGAAGCGGTCTGGCCAGGGGCTACCTCGGCAGGCCCGCGCTCACCGCCGAGCGGTTCGTCGCCGATCCGTTCGACGCCGGGGGCCGCCTGTACCGCACCGGGGACAGGGTCCGCTGGAGCGCGGACGGCGACATCGAGTTCCTCGGCCGGACCGACGACCAGGTGAAGATCCGCGGGTTGCGCATCGAGATCGGCGAGGTCGAGGCCGCGCTGCGGGCCCGGCCGGACGTGGCCGAGGCGGCGGTCGTCGCGCGCGAGGAGGCGCCGGGGCGCAGGTATCTCGTGGGCTACGTGGTGCCGGTCGCGGGATGCGCGCGGCCCTCGCCCGTGGACCTGGCCCGGTCGCTGGCCGAGCGGCTGCCCGCCTACGCGGTCCCCTCCGCGTTCGTGTCCCTGGACCGGCTGCCGCTGAACGCCAGCGGCAAGGTGGACCGGCGGGCGCTGCCGGAACCGGAGAGCAGGGGAGCCGTGCGCGCCGCCTACGCCGCCCCGCGCACCCCGACCGAGGAGGCCCTCGGCCGGATCTGGGCGGAGGTGCTCGCGGTCGAGCGGGTCGGGGTGGACGACAACTTCTTCGACCTGGGCGGCGACTCCATCACCAGCCTGCGGGTGACCTCCAGGGTGCGGCGCGCGTTCGACGTCGAGATCTCCCCGAGGGAGCTCTTCACCGCCCCGACCGTCGGTGCCCTGGCCGAGGTGGTGCAGGACATGATCCTGGCGTCCTTCGAACGGGTCGCCCAGAGCCAGGGCTCGTGAACAGGCCAGCGGAACCCGGACGGGAGAACACATTGAACGCCCCCTCTTCGCGTGACGGCCGGGTGGCCGCACTGCCCGACCACCTGCGCGAGGCGATGCTCCGGCGGCTGGCCGGCGAGGCCCCCGCCTCCCCGGAGATGGAGGGGATCCCGCGGACCCCCTCGCGGGAGGCGTCGCCGCAGTCACCGGCCCAGCAGCGGCTCTGGTTCAGGTACGAGCTGGACCCCCAAAGCGCCGAGTACATCGTCCCGCTGGTGCTCCGGCTGACCGGTGACCTGGACCTGGACGTGCTCAGGCTCGCCGTCGACCGCCTGGTGGAGCGGCACGAGTCGCTGCGCACCACCTTCGACTCGGTGAACGGCAGGGGCGTGCAGACCGTACAGCCGGCCGCGGAGGTGCCGATCCAGGTCACGCGGGCGCGCGTGCCCGCGGACGGCGACCGCGAGGCGCCGGTGCGCGACTGGCTGCTACGGGAGGCGGAGCGCCCCTTCGACCTGCGCCGGGGCCCGGTGTTCCGGGCCGGGCTGCTGAGGCTCGGGTCGCAGCCAGCATATTTATCAACTATGCCCACTTTAATGGAGATCTTTACGAGGCAGACGGATTGAAATTAATATGTTCGC
>NZ_JBEXUE010000835.1:0-2331 GCF_040614275.1 Streptosporangium sp. NPDC006013 | reverse complement strand
CGTCGCCTGGGCACTCGTCCCGCTGGTCAACATGGTGGCCTTCCTGAGGGTGCCGCTGCCCGCGACCGTCCCCGACGAGCACCGCACCGCACTGCGGGAACTCTTCCGCGCCCCCGCCTTCGCCGCGGCCGTCGTGCTGATGCTCTGCGCCGGCGCGGCCGAGCTGACCATGTCGCAGTGGTCCTCCCTCTTCGCGGAGGAGGGCCTGGGGGTCTCGAAGGTCTGGGGTGACCTGGCGGGTCCGTGCCTGTTCGCGGTCCTGATGGGCATCGGACGCATCGTCTACGGCCTGTGGGGCGAGCGGATCCCGCTGGTACCGGCCATGACCTCGTGCGGTGCGCTGGCGGCCGTCTGTTACCTGGTGGCCTGCCTGTCCGCCGACCCGGTGGTCAGCCTCGTCGGCTGCGCGGTGTGCGGCCTGGCCGTCAGCCTGCTGTGGCCGGGGACCTTCAGCCTCGCCGCGGCCCGCTTCCCCCTCGGCGGCGCGGCCATGTTCGGCGTGCTGGCCGTCTTCGGCGACGCCGGCGGCGCGGCCGGTCCCTGGATCGCCGGAGCCGCCGCGGACGCCTCCGCCGCCGCCACCGGGCTTCTGGGCGATCTGTCGGCCGTGCTTCCCGACGACGGCGGTTCGGGTCTGCGCACCGGCATCCTCGTCGCCACCGCCTTCCCGCTCGCCATCGTCGCGGTCACCCTCGCGTACGGCATCCGGGCCGGGCGTGCGGGCGTCGTGACAGGCGGTGTCGTGACAGGCGGTGCGGACGGTGAGGCGGACGGTGAGGCGGCCGGTGGCCCGCCCAGGGATCCTCGTCTCACGGGTTGACCTGCCGTGTCCACCCGAATCGCCGGGCCTCCCACCGGCGGTTCGAGTGCTTCAGGAGGTTCAGAAGGGTATGACGAGCCTTGTCATGCCCGATGGCCGGGCCTGCCGACCACAGAGGAGCATTTGATGGATTCGCACCCGTCCGGCGGGATCGCCGTGGTCGACGGCGTGAGCGGGGGCATCGGCCCGGCCGCGGCCCGCGCGCTCGGCGGGGAGGGCGCATGAGGGCCGGCCACCCCCGCGGTCTCGGGGAGAGACCGTGAGCGAGATCGGCGCACGGCTCCGCGACGCGCTCCACGCCGAGCTGCCCGCCGCCTTCCGGCTGCGGCGGGAACTGCACGCCGAGCCGTGCCTGTCCGGCCAGGAGGAGCCGACGCTCAAACGGGTGCTGGACGCGCTGCCCGAGGGCAGCGCGATGGAGCGGGTGGCCGGGACCGGTGCGCTCCTGCGGGTCGGCGGCGACGGCCTGGCCGTCGGGGTGCGCGGAGAGCTGGACGCCCTGCCGATCTCCGAGGAGACGGGGGTGGCCTGGGCCTCGCGGAACGGTGCCATGCACGCCTGCGGCCATGACGTCCACCTCGCCGCCCTGGTCGCGCTGACCAGGGCGATCGACCACGTGAAGGCACCGGCGCCGATGGTCGCGGTGCTGCAGCCTCGCGAGGAGGGTCCCCCCTCCGGCGCCCGTGACATCGTCGAGTCGGGCGCGCTCCAGCGGAACCAGGTCGGCGCCATGATCGCGGCACACGTCCAGCCGGTGCTCGAAGCCGGTCAGACGGCCTGCACTCCCGGCGCGGTCAACGCCTCCGCGGACCAGTTCACCGTCATCGTCAGGGGTCAGGGCGGGCACGCGGCCTATCCCCACCTGGCCCGCGACCCGATCCTGGCACTCGCCCAGGTCATCGTGGCCGCCCAGCAACTGGTCAGCCGCGACGCCGACCCGATGACGCCGACGGTGGTCACCTTCGGGGCGGTGGCGGCGGGCACCGCTCCGAACGCGATTCCAGAGCAGGCCGCCGCCCGCGGCACCATCCGGACGATGTCGGAGTCCTGGCGCCGCCGGTTGCATCAGCGCTTCCATGAGCTCGCCGAGGGGGTCGCCCGCGCCTACGGCTGCGAGGCGGAGGTGCGGATCACCTACGGGGATCCGGTGCTCGTCAACGACGCCCGCCTCGCCGAGGAGACCGGCTGCATCCTCGTCGACGCCGCCCACCACATGCCCGCCACGCTGCGCTCCTGCGGTGCCGATGACTTCGCCCACTTCGCGTCGGTCGTGCCGTCGCTGATGCTGTTCGTGGGCACCGACACGGAGGCGGGGCTGCACAGCCCGTACTTCCTGCCCGGAGACGACACGGTGCGGGCGCTCGCCGAGAGCCTGCTCGCCGGCTACCTCGGCGCCGCGCAGGTGATCGGCGCGGGCTAGGCCCTGTCCTGCGGATCTTTTGCCTACTGCGGTCGGTCAGGCGGCGCCTCGCCGCGTTGTCGTCGGTCACCGCAGCACGCTGCGGCTCCCT
>NZ_JBEXUE010000834.1:0-2338 GCF_040614275.1 Streptosporangium sp. NPDC006013 | reverse complement strand
GTGGCCGGTGAGCCACGGTGACGGTGACGACCGGATCGTCGCGGGCGTCTCGTCGTTCGGCCTCGGCGGCACCAACTGCCATGTCGTGCTGACCTCCACCCCGGAGCGCACCCGCCCTGTCCCGGTGACCGGGAGTGGGGTCGCCGTACCCGAGGGCATCGAGGAACGGCCCGAGCCGGAGACGCCGTCACCGGTGTCCTGGCCGCTGTCCGGCCACACCGAGAGCGCGCTGCGGGCACAGGCGGCCCGGCTCGCCCGCCACGTCAGGGAACGGGAAGACCTCTCGACCGGCGACGTGGCCTTCTCGCTGGCGACGACGCGGGCCGGTCTGCGCCATCGGGCGGTCGTCATCGGGGACGGACGCGAGCAACTGCTCCACGGGCTGGACGCGCTGTCGGAAGGGCGCTCCGCGCCGGGGCTGGTGCGCGGCAGGACCGACGTCGAGTCCAGTTCCGGCGGCGTGCTCTCCGACCGGGTGGAGCGCCTCGATCAGATGCGGCTGGTCTTCGGGCTCGGTCAGCACACCACGCCGCTGGCCAGCGTATGGCAACGCCCCGGCCAGCAGGTCTTCGTCTTTCCCGGTCAGGGATCGCAGTGGGCCGGGATGGGGGTGGAGCTGCTCGACTCGTCGGCGGTGTTCGCCGCCGCCATGGCGGACTGCGAGGCGGCGCTGGCGCCGTTCGTCGACTGGTCGCTGACGAGCGTCGTGCGGGGGGAACCCGGCAGCCCGCCCAGGGAACGCGCCGACGTGATCCAGCCGGTGCTGTGGGCGATCATGGTCTCCCTGGCGGCGCTGTGGCGGTCGTACGGCGTGGAACCGGCCGCGGTGGTGGGCCACTCGCAGGGGGAGGTCGCCGCCGCGTGTGTCGCGGGCGCGCTGTCGCTGGAGGACGGCGCCCGGCTCGTGACCGCCAGGTCGAAGCTGATCACCGAGATCCTCTCCGGCAGGAGCGGCATGGTCTCGGTGGGACTCCCTCCGGAGGTCGTGGAGGAGCAGCTGGCCCGCTGGGCGGGCCGCCTGTCCGTCGGCGTCGTGAACGGCCCGTCCTCCGTGGTGGTGTCCGGGGACAACGAGGCGCTGGCCGAGATGAGGGCCGAGTGGGCGGACACGGTGCAGATGGGCCGGGTCAACGTCGACTACGCCTCGCACTCCTCCGTCGTCGAGCAGATCGAGGAGCGCCTGGCACCGCTGCTGGCGTCGATCCGGCCGCGCAGCTCGGCGATCTCCTTCTACTCGACGGTTACCGGCGCCCCGCTGGACACGGCGGAGCTCGACGGTGACTACTGGTACCGCAACCTGCGCCGGCCGGTCGACTTCCAGGGCGCGGTCGAGCGGCTGCTGGCCGACGGGTTCGGTCTCTTCATCGAAGTGAGCCCGAACCCGGTACTGGTCGGCAGTATCCACGAGAACGCGCGGACCGCCGACCGTCCGGCGGTGGCCGTCTGCACCCTTCAGAAGCACAACGCCGGGATCTCCCGCGTGATGACCTCGATCGCCGAGCTCTACGCGAACGGGGTGGAGGTCGGCTGGGAGAGGTTCCTCCCCGCCGGTTCCCGGGTCGAGTTGCCGATGTACGCGTTCCAGCGTGACCGCCACTGGCTGGAGGAACCCGGCCAGGAGCGAGAGCGGGAGAAAGCGGGACCGCGGGCAGGATCGGCACCGGCGGCCGACGGGAGGCCGGACGGGCCGGACGCCGTTCGGCGGCCCGGCCCCGGCAGTCCGCTGGACCTGGTCCGCGACGCGTGCGCGGCGGTCCTCGGGACGTACGACCCCGATGGGATCGATCTCGGCCTGCCCTTCAAGGAGCTCGGTTTCGACTCCGCGATGCTCGTCGAGCTCACCACCCGGCTTGATTCGGCCGCCGGGCCGGCGCTGACCGCCACCGTTCTCTTCGACCACCCCACCCCGGCGAGACTCGCCGCCTTCCTGGGGTCCACAGCCGCCACCGGTTCCGGATCCCCGCCCTCGGAACCGGTGGTCTCTCCTCCGATGGCCGACGAGCCCATCGCGATCATCGGGATGGCCTGTCGCTACCCGGGCGGGATCGACTCCCCGGAAAGCCTGTGGCGGCTGGTCGACGCCGGTGTGGACGCCGTGTCGGCGCTGCCCGCCGACCGTGGCTGGCGGATGGGTGCCCTCGCCGCGGACCATCCCGGAGGCTTCCTCCACGACGCGGGGGACTTCGACGCCGCGTTCTTCGGGATCTCGCCGCGCGAGGCGCTGGCGATGGATCCGCAGCAGCTCTCCCCTCCCCCTCCCCGGAGTCCGTCGCCGAGGACTTCGTCTCGGCCGACCCCCAGTGGTACAAGCGCGCGGTCTTCTACGAGGTGCTGGTCC
>NZ_JBEXUE010000833.1:0-2345 GCF_040614275.1 Streptosporangium sp. NPDC006013 | reverse complement strand
CGAGCATGTGCTCGACACCACGGCCTGCGTTCTCGCCGGAGCCGACCACCCCACCGCGCGGCGGCTCCGCGCGGTGGGCGGGCTTCGGCGGGGACGGAACGAGGCAGTTGTCCAGGACCGCCGCGTGGAGGCGGACGCGGTCCTGCGCGAGGCGGTGCTGGCGGGGGCCACCCAGGCTCACGTGGACGAGTTCGACGCCATCCACACCGGGTCGGCCACCCTGCCCGCCGCCGTGGTGATCCCCCCGGCCGTGCTCGTCGCGACCGCCCTGCGCCGCGGCGGTGAAGAGTTGCTCCGCGCCGTGATCGCCGGGTACGAGGCGGTGGCCGAGGTCGGTGCGAGGTTCGGCGGCCCAGCGCTGTACGCCGACCGATGGTGGCCCGGCGCGCTGTTCGGCCCCGTCGGCACCGCTGTCGTACTCGCCCGGCTGTACCGCCTGGACCGGGAGCGAACGCTCGCCGCGATCGGTCTGGCGGTGGGTGGCATGGCCGGTCTGCTGCCGTCGGGACGTCTGGGTGACGCGCACTACGTCGCCCTCGGCAGGGCCGCCTGCGCCGGTCTCGACGCGGTACGGTTCGCCGCCGCGGGCATGGAGGTCGATCCTCGCCTGCTGGAGGGCGCCGTCGCCCCCGCGCTGCGCAGGGAGCCCGCCGAGGCGGGGTCGGGGACGCCGCATCTGCTGGAGTGCTCGCTTAAGGCCTATCCCTGCGCCCGCCCGTTGCACGCCGCGGTGAGCGCGCTGGAGGATCTGGTCGCCGAGGGGGTGCGGCCCGAGACGGTGGCCGAGGTCAGGATCGGGCTTCCCTCCGCCGCGCTCCAGTTCGTCACCGTCGATCCGTGTCCTGCCGATCCGGCTGCCGCGGCGGCGAGCGCTCCGTTCGTGGTGGCCGCCACCCTGAGTGGAGATATCCGAAATATCTCCATATTTAGGGAGGCTGGTGCCGAGTCCGGCCGGGAAGACACCGTGCCGGGAGCGGGGCCTGGGGTCGCGATCGAGGCGGGAGGGGTCGTGGAGGCCGCCTACCCGCGTCACTGGGGGGCCGAGGTCACGGTGACGACGTCCGCCGGTGTGTCGTACCGGAGGGTGGTGCTGGATCCGCCGGGTGACCCAGCGCTGCCGATGACACGCGGGCAACTGGTCGCCAAGGCGGAACGGCTGCTGCGGGAGCACGAGGGAGCCGCCCGGCACATCGCCGACTGCCTGGCGTTGGAGAGCGCGACGGACGTGGCACGACTGCGCCTGTGGCCGTCGGGCTGTGAAACGATCTGAGAGTGAGAGCCTTGGAAGATGGTTTGACGGCGCGCGGTGCCGATACGGGAGCGGGGCCGCGGAATGGGGAAGAACCGTCCAGAGGAAGCGCCCGCAAGGGGGAGCGGGCACTGACTGCCGACCACATCCTGCGCGCCGCCATCGAGATCGGCGACCACGAGGGCCTGCACGCCCTGACCATGCGCAGGCTCGCCGCCAAGCTGGGCTTCAGCACGATGGCGCTGTACCGGCACTTCAAGAACAAGGACGAGATCCTGGACGGCATGGCCGACCTCGTCCTCGGCAACCTCAGCCTGCCCGAGGAGATCGGGCTCGATCCCGAGACCGTGGTACGCGACCTGGCCCAGGCACTGCTCGGGATGATGCGCTCCCACCCGAGCGTGATCTACCTGCTGTCGACCCGCGCGACGACCAGCCAGACCTCGCTGAGCGGCGCGTTCGAGCGCGTGCTCGAGCGTCTGCGCGCCACCGGCCTGTCGGCGGACCTGTCCGTGCGGGTCTACGGGGCGCTCATGACCTACACCATGGGATTCGCCTCCTACCAGATGCCACGCCCCTGGGGCGGGCCCGGTGAGGACGCCCGCGAACTCAGGCGCCAGCGCGGGCATTTCTACGCCGCGCTGCCGGCGAACGAATTCCCCCACATGGTGGAACTGTCCGGGCTGCTCGTCGACCTGCCCCACGACTCGCAGTTCCAGGTCGGGCTGGAGTTCATGCTCCGCGGCATACTGGCCGCCCACGGTGACGACGTCCGTACGGCCGAGGTCGGTCAGCAGGCGCGGTCACCGCGCTGACCGATCGGCCTCGGGCCTCGCCGGTTGTCCGCGCGCCCGAAACCCGTCCGAGCCGGACCGGTGTGCGGGCGGCCGCTCTTGAGGAAGCCTTGGGGACCGGATGAGCGTGAAGGTGATCCGGGCACGGTACTAAACCGGGTAGTCCGCGTGCGGGAACGGGGGCTGTGTCATGTCCGACTCGTGAGCGCGAAAGAGCGTGATGAGGACCTGACGGCCCGAGTGCCGGCCGGACGCGCCGGCACCGCCGCGCGGTGATACCGAACAGAGCGTCGGGGGACCGG
>NZ_JBEXUE010000832.1:0-2351 GCF_040614275.1 Streptosporangium sp. NPDC006013 | reverse complement strand
GACCGTCACTCCGGTCCAGGTGCCCTGCGAGACGTCGAAGTTCGATCTGACACTCGCCGTGCGGGACGGCGAGGACCGGTGCCGTGCTGCGACGGCGGCCCGGTGGCGGATCGGTGGCGGGCCGGTGCCCTAGGAGTGCGGGCAGGTGTCCTGGTACTCGGAGATGTTCCTGTCACCCCGGGGCGCGGGGCACAGGAACTGCTCGTAGCGGGTGTCGTTGTCGACGAACCGCTTCAGCCACGAGATGCTGTACTTGGCGATCGTCGTGTTGGAGCTGTTGGGTGCGAAGTGGCCGGCCCCGTCGAGTTCCAGGTAGGCCTTCTCCGAGGAGGCCGGGATGCTGTTGTAGAACGGCTTGGAGTGCAGGCTCACCGAGGCGATGGTGTCGTTCTCCGCGCCGACGATCAGCGTCGGGACCCGGATGCCCGACCAGCTCTTGGTCAGGTTCCACGCGGTCAGCGGGATGGCCGCCTGCAACTGCGGCCGGCTGTTGGCGGCCTCCAGGGTGCCGCCGCCGCCCATCGAGTGCCCCATCACGCCGAGCCTGCCGGCGTCGACCCGGCTGGCCGCCGAACTGCTCTGCACCAGGTAGTCGAGCGCGGCCAGCAGTTGCCTGCCGCGGCTGGCGGGCTGGTCGGAGGTGGTGATGGTGTCGATGTTGAAGACCACGAAACCGTGGGAGGCCAGCCGCGAGGCGAGCCAGGCCATGCTCGACCTGCTCGCGGTGTAGCCGGGGGCGATGGCTATTCCGCCGAAGGTCCCCTCGCTGGTGGACGTCGGGTAGTAGATCGTCCCTCCGCCGAAGCCGGTCACCCGGAGCGAGGAGACGTTGGTCTCCGCGATCGCGAACGGCCCTCTGACCGCCTCGATGCCGGCGTTGGTCGGGTCGGGGCCGCGGTCGTACGGGCCCGCGGCGGCGGCCTGTGCGGCGGGGGCCGCGACGGCCTGCGCGGCGGGCGCGAGGCCCCCGCCGGTGCCGAGCAGAGCGAGTGCGAGGGTCAGCGTGGCGACAGTCGTCGCCCGGCGGGACCGCCTGGGCGCGTGGGCCTGGGGGGTGGTGCTGTACGGCTGCACGTTGCTGTACTCCGTTCCTGTGGGGGGAACCAGGGCGATACGGTGGCCGGCCGACGACCGTTCGTCGCGCGCCGGTCCGCCGCCGGAGGTGGCGACGGCACGGTCGGCGCCACCGGGTAACCCCTCGGATTTCTGACATTCGCCACTTTCTCGTTGTCAGGTCCGGAGTGCATCGGTGAAATCACCCGTACTGCACTGCACCCGTGAATCAGGACATCAGTCGCACCAGCTCCACCCGCGAGCGGATGTCGAGCTTGGTGAAGATGTTCCTGAGGTGGTGCTCGACGGTCCTCGGGCTCAGGAAGAGCCGGGCCGCCACCTCCCGGTTGGTGGCGCCGTCCGCGACGATCCGCGCGATCTGGTACTGCTGTGCCGTGAGTTTCTCGGTGGCCTTGGGGCGGGACGACCTGACGGCCTCCCCGGCTCCGCGCAGCTCGGTGCGGGCCTGCTCGGCCCAGAGGCGCGCGCCGGACCGCTCGAACGTCTCCAGGGCGCTGTGCAGGTGCTCCCTGGCCGCGCCGGGACGCCGGTTCCTGCGCAGGGCACTGCCGAAGAGCAGCTGGGTGCGAGCCGTCTCGAACTCGGAGAAACCCTGGTGGTGCAGGTCGAGCGCTGCTCTGAAGTACTCCTCGGCGTCACCCGGGGCGGCCAGGAGCGCGTGACAGCGCGTGGCGAGCGCGCGCCGGTCGGGGCTGCGGGTGCTGCCCACCCAGCCGTCCAGCACCCGCAGGGCCCTCTCGGCCGCCTTCCGGTCGCCCGTGCGTGCGGCGGCCTCGACGAAGTGGGGCGTCGACATGACCCGCACCACGAGGTGGCCGCCTGTCCCGCCCGACCTGGACGTGGCCCGCAGCCGCTTGGCCGCGTCGGCGTGGCGTCCCGCCGCGAGGTCGAGGTGGGCCAGCGCCCAGTTGCCGAGTGCCCCCGCCACGCCCAGGCCATGGGCGCCCGCCAGCTCGATGGCGCTCGCCGCCCTGATCGCGCACGTCTCCTCGTCGCCCTCGACGGCCGCGGTGAGCGCGAGCCATCCCAGGTGCTGGCCCGCGCTGTTGGGCCTGCCGCGCTCCTGGGCGATCCGGAGCCCCTCGACGGCGCTGGCGGCGATGGAGGCGTAGCGGCCCATCCAGATCTCGGCCTGGATCATGAACTCCAGTACCTGAGGCACCGTGGAGACCGCCCCGAGCGCACCCAGGCGATGATCGCCTCCCGAGTCGCCTCAGGGGTCACCGACTCCCCTGGCACCGCCTTCGTCCCCGGCTACCCCGAACTGTCGACGCTGA
>NZ_JBEXUE010000831.1:0-2353 GCF_040614275.1 Streptosporangium sp. NPDC006013 | reverse complement strand
TCTCGGAGTACTTGCGGAAGTCCCACATGTTGGCCGATCGGGCGATCGCCACGTCGGCCCACTGCCGGATCTTCGCCGCCAGGCCGGGTGGTGCCAGAAACCACCGTGCAGGCAGGACGTCTGCAGCCCCTCCCGGCAGAACTCGCAGGTGCCGTCCGACCACGCGAACGGCGCGATCACCACATCGCCTCTGCGCAGGGTGGCGACCTGCGAGCCGGTCTCCTCCACGACACCGACGAACTCATGGCCCATCGGGCTGCCCTCGGAATCGGCGGGCATCGTGCGGTACGGGTGCAGGTCCGACCCGCAGACGCAGGCCCGCACAACTCGCACCAGCGCGTCGGTGGGCTCCTGCAGCGCCGGGTCGGGAACTGTCTCGATCCGCACGTCTCCCGCCCCGTACATGAACGTCGCTCGCATATCCGTCTTCTCCCTGGTCGTTATCGCTGCCGGTGCGAGCCCTGCCCCGGGACGGCCCGGCCGCCGAGGCGGCTCAGCTCCAGCAAACGTTCTTTCGCCAGGTAGAGGCAGTGCCTGTCGTTCCAGGTAACGCCAGTACCTGCCTCGCTCAGAGACCCTCGCATACCGTGGAAATACGGACGATCGCGCCGAAATCCAGTAGTTCCTCGCCTCCCGCCGGGCCCGCATCACCCCCGAGCAGGCCGGGCTGCCCGCCTACGGCGGCACCCGGCGGGTCAAGGGGTTGCGCCGGGAGGAGGTCGCGATGCCGGCCGGCGTCTCGGTCGACCACTAAGTGCGGCTGGAGCGCGGCAACCTGTCCGGCGCCTCCGGTGGCGTCCTGGACGGCGTCGCCCGTGCCCTGCATCTCGACGACGATCACACCACCTCGAAGTCGGCCATCATCGCCATGTCCTCGTGTTCCAGGTTGTGGCAGTGCGTCATGTACCGGCCTCGGTGGCCTTCGAAGCGGACGAGCACCTCCACGACCTCGTACGGCCGCACGTCCACGGTGTCCTTCCAGCCCGCGTCGGTGGCGGCGGGCGGCCTGCCGTTGCGGGAGAGCACCTGGAAGTGGGCCAGGTGCACGTGCACCGGGTGGTGGAAGTCGCTGGTGAAGCGCCAGATCTCGGCCGTGCCGAGACGCGGGCGGGCCAGCGGGCTGCCCGGCCGGAAGGGCTGCCCGTTGATCGTCCAAAGGGCACCCGGCCCCCGCCTGGTGGCGCGGAAGTCGAACGTCCTGCTGGTCACCGCCGAGGACCGCTCGGCGGGCTCCGGCCGTGACAGCCGTTTCGGGATCGCGCTGTCGTCGACGGCCCGGTGAGTGACCAGGAAGCGCAGCACGTTCCTGGTGGGGCCGCTCCCCAGGGTGTTGACCAGGGTCACCTCACTGCCCACCGGGTAGTCGGAGAAGTCCACGACCAGGTCGAACCGTTCGGCGGGGGCGATGGTGACCGCGGCGTGCGTCACCGGCGCGGCCAGCAGCCCGGCGTCGCTGCCGACCTGTGTGAAACGGCTGCCGGGAGACAGCTCCAGCCGGTAGCGGCGGGCGTTGGAGGCGTTGAGCAGGCGCAGCCGGTGGCGGGTGGCCGACACCTCCAGGATCGGCCACGGGGCGCCGTTGACCAGGATCACATCGCCTTCGACACCCTCCATGTAGGCGTCCTCGACCCCCGCCGTGACCCGCAGGCTCGGGTCGAGCGACGGGTAGCGGAACGAGCCGTCCTCCTCGAAGGACCGGTCGCAGATCATCAACGGGATGTCGCGCTCGCCCTTCGGCAGTGGCAGCGCGTCGTCCTCGTCGTCGCGGACGATCAGGAATCCGGCCAGCCCTCGCCACACCTGCGGACCGGTGAAGTCCATCCGGTGGTCGTGGTACCAGAGCGTGGCGGCCCGCTGGTCCAGCGGGTAGACGTAGTCCCTGGCCCCGGAGTGGAACGTCCACGACGACAGGTCGTGCTGGGAGTGGCCTCCCGGCGGCGGCCCGAACCCCTGGCCCGCGGGCACCACGAGATCGGTCGGGTAACCGTCGGAGTCGGGTGGGGTGACGCCGCCGTGCAGGTGGGTGGAGGTGGGCACCGGCAACTCGTTGCGCACCCTGACGGTGGTACGGCCGCCGCGGCGCAGGTCGAAGGTCGGCCCGGGGAAGGTTCCGCCGAACCCCCACACCTCGGTCGTGGTACCGGGGATGATCTCCACCCTGGCCGCGCGCTGGACCACCTCGTAGTGGCCCGGCCGTACCGGCAGGGCGAGTGCGGGGACGGGCAGCGGTACGGTGAACGGCCTGGGCAGCGGCAGCGCGCTGGCAAGGGCCTCGCCGGTGGAGATGGACGCCGTGCTGCGCTTCGTGGAGGCCGGGCTGGGGGTCGCGCTGGTGCCCTCGATGGTCCTGGAC
>NZ_JBEXUE010000830.1:0-2371 GCF_040614275.1 Streptosporangium sp. NPDC006013 | reverse complement strand
GCTTCACGGTCGAGTGGGGGGTTCGGGGAAGTCGACATAGACGGTCTCCGTAGTGGTCGGAGACCCAGGTGTCAACGATGTTCGTCAGTTTTAGACTCCTGCCTGGACCGGCTGGCCACCACCCCGCAGGAAGCCGAAACGCTCATGCGCGACGCTGTGGCCATCCTGGACGGGCGCGCCGATGCCCTCGCCCAGCACGGCAAACGCGTGTGGGAGCCGCGCCCGGACGCGCCCGCCCTGATCGTGTTGATCGACGAGTACGCCGAACTCGTCGACGAGGCCCCCGGTGCCGTCCGGCACGCCGACTCCATCGCCCGGCGCGGTCGCGCGGTTGCCGTCACCCTGGTCGCCGCCACCCAGCGCCCGTCACAGAAGGCCATGGGACAGGGCGCGGTGCGCTCCCAGATGGACGTACGACTCTCCTTCCGTGTCCGGGAGCGCCGCGACGTCGATCTCATTCTCGGCCAGGGGATGCTCAAGAGCGGATGGCACTCGCACACCCTCAACGCGCCCGGAAAGTTCCTCATCAGCGCCCCCGAGCACGACATACCGCGCCGCGCCCGCACCTACCTGCTCGACGACGCCGGGGTCCAGCGCACCGCCACCCACCACGCACCCCAGCGACCCGCACTCGACTCCATCTCCGCCGCCGCCCTCGAAGCCACCACCCCAACAGCACAGGACACGCCGGACGACGCCGACGCATCGCCTGCCCCTCTCAAGCACGCTCGCCCCGACGGAACGCAGGACGCCGAGAACGCCCTGTGGACCGCTCTGCGCGACGCCCCCGCCGACGGTGTCTCGATCGACGACCTGATGCGTACCACCGGCATGGGCCGATCGTGGATCTACTCCCGGTTGCAAGAGCACGTCCGCTCCGAACGCGTCACCCAGGTCAGCCGGGGACGCTGGCGCGCCACCCCTGATTCCTGACAGCCGGTAATCGTCCACGTCCATGTCCACGCGCGCGTCTGCACGTAAGGGCGGCATGCCCGTCCGTGGACGTTCGCGTGGACGATCACGAAAAGTAACCAACGGAGGTGATCAGCCACATTCGACCCGTGCCCGAGAAGGGCGCAAGAGAAAGGAGGTAAGGCGTGCAGGCGTACACCGTCGAACAGGTCGCGGAGATGCTGAACGTGGGGCGCGACAAGATCTATTTTCTGCTCAGAACCGGCCAGCTCCGCAGCATCAAGATCGGAAAGCTGCGCAGGATCACCGACCGGCACCTGACCGAGTTCATCGCCACCCTCGAAGACACTCACTAGAAGTGCATTGCACTGCAATGCGACGCAATGCATCGTGGTACGCTGCCCCCGAACGGCTCGACGGACCACCCTCTCCCCCAGATGTCAGGGCGCCGAGAGTCGATCTTCCGGGCACGAACAGCGGCTGAGACCAGGACGGTTCATCGCCACAGGCGCGCCGGACGGGATCACCGCTGCCACCACAGAGAGAGCGGCATGGCTACCGAGAACTACAGCTTGAGACTCGACTCCGACCGTCGGGACAAGCTCCAGAAGATCGCCAAGAAGCAGGATCGCGACATGGCCTATGTCATCAGGAAAGCCATTGACGAGTACATCGAGCGGCACGAGAACGACAACGGCTGACAGGGACAACAGCCCTGATCCCCACGAACCCGGTGGTACGCCTCGACGGCGGATCAGGGCACGCACGATCGGACCGGCAAGAGACCGGCAAGAGAAAGGGGGAAACCGCATGAAGATCACCATCGGGAAGTACGAAGCATCCATCTATCCGGAAGGAGACGGGTTCACCGGCGCCATCAGTCTCGGCTTCGACGCCACCGGCAAGCGCCAGCGCGTCAAGCGCAAGGGGAAGACCAAGGCCCAGGTCAGGGACAGACTCCGCGAAGCCGTGGAGGATCTGGAGGCGGGCATCAAGACGGAGGTCAGATACTCCGTGGAGGACGCCGTCAACGACTTCTTAGAGAAGGGACTGAAGGGGAAGGCCAAGAGCACGATCGACAACTACCGGTCCCTGGCGCGCAAGCATCTGATCCCCCAGCTCGGAGCCATCAAGCTCAAGGAGCTGACGGCGGACCACCTGGACAAGTGGCTGGACGAGCGGGCAGAGGAGTTGTCCACGCGTTCGCTCCGTCTGGTTCACCAAATCCTGGAGCGCGCGATTCGCCAGGCGCAGGCGCGCGACAGGGTCAGGCGCAACGTCGCGAGTCTCGTCATCGTCCCGGAAGGCCAGGAGGGTCACCCCTCGAAGGCGATGACTCTGGAGCAGGCAGTCAAGCTGCTTGACTCCCACGCCTCCCGCCCGCCGTCGCCGGCCGCCGCCGTCAGCACGCAGAGCACGTACTCGTCCCCGAGTTCGGGGGGCGGGCTGTCACCGATCT
>NZ_JBEXUE010000829.1:0-2410 GCF_040614275.1 Streptosporangium sp. NPDC006013 | reverse complement strand
CCGGCGGGGCCCCGCTCGTTTCCGGTGCCGCCCCGACGGCACTTCAGGGCCAGGCCGGGTCGCCCGAGGAGTCGAGGGAGTCGGGGATGACATCGAGGCGCCCGAGAAGGGTGAGGAAGGTGGAGGCGTACGGGGAGTCCTGCACGACGGCGGCGACACGGTTCCAGTCGACCTGCTCGCGCAGGGCACGGACCTGGGGCAGCAGCGAGCCGTAGTCGCAGGTGTGCTCGGAGAACGGCAGCAGCCACGAGATGACCAGGTCGGTGGCCTCCAGGACGGGCAGGATCACCGCCGAGGTCTTCATCGGCTCGGCCCGCTTCAGCAGCTCCGGGGTGATCGGGTGATCGCAGATCGAGAAGATCAGATCCACCAGCCTGCCCTGGTCGAATGCCTTGACCAGCCAGTCCTCCGGCGGTTTGACCGTCTCGAAGCCCAGCTTGCCCAGCGCTTCGAGCGCGAGCGGCACGTCCTCGACGGGGAGGACGAAGTCGACGTCGTGCAGCGAGGGTGCGGCCCCGCGCGCGTACGCCGCACAACCTCCGGCGAGCGCGAACCTGACATCCGCCTCCTTCAGCCCGCTGCTCGCCCGCTTCAGCGTTTCCAGGATTGCGTCCGTGACCTCATGACTGTGGCTGCCCATGGCTCACGCGTACCCCATAACATCCACGGTAGGCATGCCGGACTTTGACTCGGGTAAACGGGGCGTATGGTTCAGGTCGAACATACGCAAAGAGAAAATCCCCATCCTGGAGAAACCCGCAAGGAACGCGTCGACCGCGAGCTCGGTGAGCTCTTACAGGGCCTGCGCGTCGCGGTCACCGGCGTGCAGGTGCTTTTTGCCTTCCTGCTGACGCTGCCGTTCGCCGCGGGCTTCAACAAAGTCGATGTCCTGGGGCACTGGCTGTTCTTCATCGCCCTGCTGAGCGCCGCCATCGTGTCCGTCTGCTTCATCACCCCGGCCGCCCAGCATCGCCTGCTGTTCCGGACCGGGCTGAAGGAGAAGATGCTGCACCGCGCCAACGGAGTCGGCATAGCGGGGGCCGCCGGGCTCGCGATCGCGATGACGAGCTCGGTCGCGCTGGTCGCGGAGACGGTCATCAACGCCTGGCCGGCGGCGGTGTTCGGCGGGGCCGTGGCCCTGTCCAGCGCCTGGCTGTGGTTCGTTCAGCCAATAATCGATCTATACCGCACAGAGGATGACGAGGATGTTAAGTCATGAATTGTGAGGGCAGAGGCTGATTATGGCTACTTTGCTTTGGATCATCGCAGTTATCCTCGTCATCTCCGGGATCTATGTGATCCTGGCCCGTCGCGACCTCCTCTGGGGGATCGTCCTCATCGTCCTCGGCTTCCTCATCGGTCCCGGGGGTGTGAGCATTTTCAATGTCTGACGCGAGCTCCGCGCTCGCGAAAACACCTGTCCAGTGTCGGCCCACTAACCATTCGAGGCGAGCTTCACGCTCGTAGGAACACAAGTCGCCCCGAACTCCCAAGAAGCCTCGCGGGCCGGGTCTCCCCGGCCCGCTTCTTCTTGTCCGCCCCTCCCCCGCCGCCGACGGCCCCCACGGCGGTGCGCCCGGCGGTGCGGGGGAGGGGCGGCGCCCATCTGCAGGGGGCTCGTCTACAGGAGGTACACCCCGTACGCCCGGCCCAGCACCGGCAGCGCCACGTTGCGCACCCGGATGCCGCCCGGGGTGACGCCCTTCTCCGTACCGGCGTGCGCGTGCCCGTGGATGATCAGGTCGGCGCCCTCGGCGTCGACCGCCTCGGCCAGCAGGTAGCTGCCGAGGAAGGGGTAGATCTCCAGCGGTTCCCCGTCGAGGGTGTCCTTGACCGGCGAGTAGTGGGACAGCACGACCCGGTAGTCGGCCTCCAGTTCCTTCAGCGCCACCCGCCAGCGATCGGCGATCCGCTTGGTGTGGCCGACGAACGCCTTGATCTCCGGCTCACCGAAGTCGCTGGCGCACTTGCCCGCGTACCCTCCGCCGAAGCCCTTGCCACCGGCCACGCCGAGCCGTATCCCGTCGATGTCGATCACCGTCGCGTCGTCGTGCAGGACCTCGATCCCGCCCCCGCGCAACAGCGCGGCGATCTCAGCGGGCCGGTCGGAGTGGTAGTCGTGGTTGCCGAGCACCGCCACCGCCGGGATCGGCAGGTCGCGGAACTCGTCCGCCACCATCTCCCCCTCCTCCATGGTGCCGTGCCGGGTCAGGTCGCCGGCGAGCAGCAGCACGTCGGCTCGATCCTCGATGCCGTCGAGCCGCCTGCGGTAATCCCCCCTGAGACTCTCGTCCAGGTGCACGTCTCCGACCGCCGCGATCCGCAGCGCGCTCACAGCTGTTCCTCCCTCACCGGCTCCACCACGCTCACGACATCGATCTCGTTGTGGACGACCAGCCCGGGAGCCGCC
>NZ_JBEXUE010000828.1:0-2425 GCF_040614275.1 Streptosporangium sp. NPDC006013 | reverse complement strand
GCTCGGCGTCGAGCCCGGGCATGGGGTAGGGATTCGACCGGTTCTGCCGGAAGGAGGCATGTGCTGGATGACCTGCTCGATGAACCCCTCGGACCGCAGGCAGGCCAGCGCGTCGTACGCCGCGTGGTAGCGGCTGGAGGGCGTGAGGGTCCGGTAGCCGTCGTGCCAGGCCGTTTCGTAGCTCTCGTCGAAGAGATGGAACTCCACCTCGGTGGCCGCCTGCAGGGTGACGCCGAGAGCGTCGAGCCGTACAAGCTGGTCCTTGAGGATCTGCCGCGGCGCGAACGGGATCGGGACACCGTTCTCGTCGACCGGGTCGCAGATGACCACGGGCAGGCCGGGCATCCACGGGACCCGGCGGATGGTCGTGAGGTCCGGGACCAGGAACACGTCCGGGACGCCGGCGCCCATGCCACCGATGTGGTCGAGCCCCGGACGTACGTCCTGCTCGATGTCGACGCCCCACAGCATCAGCGGGATCTTGTAGGCGTCGGTGCGGCCCAGGTTCTCGACGAACCCGGCAGCGGCGACTCGCTCCGAAAGGCAGCGACCGGCGTTGTCCGGCGTCACCAGCAGCATGCCGTCGACGAGACCGGCGTCGATCTGCTTGATGAGCTCGTTCACCGAGAGGAGCCCGCTTCGAATCGTCTCCGTCTTCATTCGGCACTCCTCGTGCGTGCAAGCGAAGGGTTAAGGTCTATTTTCTGAACCATATTTGTCCTGGCTTTCTGTGTCAACGATCACGACGACGCGTGACGAAGGCGCGGATGACGTTCTCGGTCATGCGGGACACGCCGTTCTCGGTGTCCGCCTGCAGCAGCGAGCCGGTCCAAGCGATCGAGCCGGTGGAGAAGACCTCGCCGCCGCCGGGCGTCGCGAAGTAGACGATGTCGGCGTGCACCTCGGGGTCCTGCTCGCCTCCGCCGTGCTTGGGCAGGTTCATCGGGATCTCCTCGATGGCGCGCTGGTAGAAGTTCGAGTGACCGCGGGAAGTGGCGAGCACCACGGCGTGCCGCGGCGTGCCGAGGGCCGCGTCGGCCCGGTCGATCTCGTCGCCGGCGGCGCCGTCCATCACCAGCCCGTACGCCCCGATCGGCTCCTCGTCGACGCCCTCGAAGATCCAGGCGTGCTCGGGGTCCGCAGCCGCCTCGGTCCGGAAGTACGGCTCGGAGTGACCCCACCCCTGGGCGGCGAAGCCGACCCCGGCCAGGGCCTGTGGCGCCCGGCCGCGGTGGCGCCAGAGCCCGCCGGGCAGGCCGGTCGACATCAGCGTCACCTCACCCGGGAGCGACTCCCAGCAGCGGACGCCGGCCTGGCCGCGCCGGATCTCGATGACGAGGGGGTCGTCACTCAGGACGCCGGTGACCCAGTACCAGCCGTTACCGCCGAGGTAGAGCAGCCCGCCACCGCCGTCGCGGTACGCCGTCAGCGCGTCGAGCATCTCCTCGGAGGTGTACTCCGGGTGCGATCCCGACACCACGGCCGCATACGGGCGCAGATAGTCGGCGCCCCGCTGGTGCACCTCGTGGTCGGTGAGCACATCGGCCTCGATGCCGCGCCGCGCGAGCCACTCGATCAGGTACATGTCCGAGGAGAAGGCGCGGCCCGCTCCTCCGACGACCCACATGCGGTAGCCGCGGCGCATGTTCACGATCTGGCGGCGCGCGGCCGAGAGCATGACCCCGCTTCCGTCGGGGTGGTGGTCGTACATCGACAGCCCGAAGGAGTGGTCCCCCACGTGCGCCAGGCTCTCCGGGGCGACCACCACCTCCTGGTCGGTCATCGCCGAGGTGTCCAGCCCGTTGAAGAGGGCCTCGTTGGCGTAGGCCAGGTAGGTGAACGTGGGCAGAACGACCGCGACCCTGCGGCGCTCGTCGGAGGATCTCGGCACCACGGAGATCGGCACCACGTCGGACCCGTCGGCGTTCTCGACGACGATGCCGTAGACGCCGCTCTCGAGCTCCTCGGGGAGTGGTGCGGTGAGGAGGGCCGGCCAGCCCGCGTCGACCAGGTCGGTGGCATGAAAGTGCGCCGCGGCGTACTGGTCCGTGGCGAGGGTGAAGTCCAGGCACCGGCCGGTGAAGGTCCGCCCGGTCACGGCCCGCGCCGGTCCGTTGACCAGCGTGCCGTCCGGCTGGCCGGGCACCACGGCCCTGGCGACCGTGGGATCGTCGCCGTAGGAGAAGGCCAGGTCCCAGGCGGCCACCGGCTCCAGGGCGCGGACGTCCGCCTCGGCCCGCGCCAGCGCCTCGAGCTGCGCGTCGTCGGGGTGCGAGCCGAGGACGAACGGCAGCTCGACCTTGCCGGTGAAGTGCTCGTCCGCCTGCCCGCGGGTGGCGCCCTCGACGGTCTCGACGGCGCGGCCGCGGTGCGCCGCGACGGTCACCGGACCTGTGAGGTCGACCGGACCGACGGGCGTCGACGC
>NZ_JBEXUE010000827.1:0-2425 GCF_040614275.1 Streptosporangium sp. NPDC006013 | reverse complement strand
CCGACGCGTGATGTGACTCCGAGCCGACCAGGTGAGGGGTGCTCTTCAGCGGATCAGGTTCACCCCAGCCCCGAGAGCGGCAACCAAGGGGGGCGTCTCGCGTAATGCCGAGAATCATCCCATAATGCTTGATGGAATCATATTATCCATCCTTTAATATGCTTCTTATTGAGTTAGAGTGAAATAACTGAAAACAGGGCGAAGGGAATGGTGGAGGCGATGTCACCGGGAACGGGGCCTTTGTCACCGGACTTCGCCGGAATCGACCCCGAGCTGATGCAGGGCTTCATCGCCGCGCTGGAACGCGGTCGCGACGTGATCGGCGAGCAGACCGAGCGGATCCGGCAACTCCTCGCGACGGCCGAGGTGCCGGCGGTGGGACTGCTGCCGATCAGGGAGATCGACGGCTGGGTCAGCGACGAGCTTCTGGGGCTGCGCAAACGCCTGCAGACGATCAACCAGGATCTGCCCATGCTGGGAGGGGAGGTCGGCCTGCCGAAGCAGTCCTCGGCCTGGACCGGTGGCCTGTTCCAGAACCCGTTCCAGTGGGGGCTGCTGCCCTACGACGAGAAGACCGGAAAGTCCCCGGCGGGCAGTGCCAAGAAAGGCACCGAACTCGCCTTTCAGCTCTCGCGACTTCCCCCGTCCACCCTCGGCCTGCCCGATGCCGCCTACGACCGGATCCTCGACAAACTCGCCGACGGGCAGCAGGACGCCTATCTGACCGCCGGGTTCTTCCGGGTCATCGGCCCACAGGGCATGCTCGGCATGCTCCAACGTCTGGACAGGTACGACAAGAAGGCAGCCGACGGGCACCGGAAGGTCATCGGCGACGCCCTGGCCACCGCGGTCGGCGCGCAGCCGGCCCTGCTCGGCTCGGAGTGGGAGGCGGGCAACCTCAAGAAGGCGCCGGACGGCGAACTGGCATCCCTGCTCCGGTACGGCATGTTCCCCGCCGCGTGGCTCACCGAGATAGCGCGGGGCAGGGTGGGAAAGCCGGTCGGCGACGGCGACGACACCCGCCCCCGGCGGTGGAAGACCGACCTCGTCCCACTGCTGCCCGCCCTGGCGAACAACCCCGATGTGGCCAGGGGCCTGTTCAACGCCATGTCGCGCGAGGACCTCAGAGATCTGTTCACCGAGCTCAACCGGATGGAAAGCCCCGAACACGCCTTTCAGCGGCCTGCGGGCATGGACTTCGACATCAGCACGGAGTTCGGCCGGATGCTCGCCGCCGGAGGCGGCGCCTACGAGAAGGGCCCGCACAGCCCCGAGGCCGCGAAGTTCGCCTTCAACGTCATGACCATCATGGGCGACCTCAAGGACACCGACGGCACCGAGGACACCCCGGCCACCCCGATGGAGGTCGCGCCGGGAGTCAAGATCTTCATGTCGACGCTGGCCGGCGCCTACGCCGCCGAGATCACCGAGGGCGCGAACATCGGCGACGCCAACATGACCGAGGCGAGCACGCTCAAGCCCTTCACCTCGGCCTTCGGCACCACGGCGGCGTTCACCCTGAGCCCGAAGGACACCTACAACTTCCTGAAGACCTTCGCCGACTCCGCCAAGAACCTCGCCCCGTTCGACCAGGGCATGGGCCGCTTCTCCCAGCAGCTCATCGCCGACGCCTCGGCGACGGCCCGGCGCACCGGGGACGTCGAACACCTGGACAAGGCGTTCACCGCCCTGGGCAACGTACGCGGCTTCGAGCTGGCCGCGATCGAGAAGGTCCAGGGCGACCTGGACATGGTCGACAAGCAGCGCAAGGACCTGGTGAACTTCCTCCGGGACAACGCCATCGGGCTGGCGAGCATATACATCGGGTCGGGCCCGGTCTGGGACTACGCCTGGTACGCGTTGAGCACCTCCCTGTCCGCCGACGGCGCCTTCGGCAAGAAGGACGAGACCCGGATGGACAAGGTCAACAAGGACGACAGGGCGGCCACCCTCAGCCGCCAGCACACCTACGCGCAGCTGCTGATGGCCAACGGCTTCACCCCGAAGGTGACGGCCGCCGAGTTCCAGGCCAGCTGCCCACCCGGCGTGTCCATCATCGACGCCAAGGGCAACCTCAGACCGTTCGCCGAGCTGGTCAAGCAGGGCAACAAGGGGTTGGAGTCCTTCGAGCGGTGGGCGACGGTCAATGGGATGGGCAAAGACGATCTGTCATTGGGAACGCTGTCCGACAAGACAGCAAGCTGGTTCGAAGGTGGCAATAAACGAGCCCGAGAGCGCGCCTTGGCTCTCAACAGTTAGCTCACGACTCGGGCAGACACTCGGTCTCACCTCTGACCGCGTACCGCCCCTTGCCCGGCGACTCCAGGATGATCACCGTTTTGTACGCCTCGCTGGCGAGTTTGATAGGAGCGTCACCGCGGTCTTCAACGATGCGATAGGGGGCTACCCCGGAAAGCGAACCCAG
>NZ_JBEXUE010000826.1:0-2427 GCF_040614275.1 Streptosporangium sp. NPDC006013 | reverse complement strand
GATCGCGGTCCCCGCGAGGGTCGCGACAGCGCCGGTCCCCGTCCGCCCGGCGCCCGGTACGGTCCGCCCGGTGCGGCCGGCCCGCGTCCGGGTCCCGGCGCGGGTGGCCCGCGTCCCGGCGGCGGTGCGGGTGGCCCCGGTGGTCCGCGCCCCGGTGGTCCGCGTCCCAGCCCGATGATGATGCCGCAGGGCCGGCCCGCCGGTCCCGGTGGTGGCGCGGGTCGTCCCGGTGGCGGTGCGGGTGCCGGTCGTCCCGGTGGCGGCGCAGGCCGTCCCGGTGGTGGCGGCGGTCGTCCCGGTGGCGGTGGCGGCGGTTTCGCCGGTCGTCCCGGTGGCGGTGGCCGTGGCCGCGGTGGAGGCACCGCGGGCGCGTTCGGCCGTCCCGGCGGACGCCCGACCCGCGGTCGCAAGTCCAAGCGCCAGCGGCGTCAAGAGTTCGACAACATGCAGGCCCCGGCGATCGGCGGCGTGCAGGCTCCTCGCGGCAACGGGCAGACGATCCGCCTGTCGCGCGGCGCCTCCCTGTCGGACTTCGCCGACAAGATCGGCGCGATCCCGGCGTCCCTGGTGCAGATCATGCTGCACCTGGGCGAGATGGTGACCGCCACGCAGTCGGTCAACGAGGAGACGCTCCAGCTTCTGGCCGCCGAGCTCGACTACAACCTGCTTGTGGTCAGCCCGGAGGAGGAGGACCGCGAGCTCCTGGAGACCTTCGACATCGAGTTCGGCGAGGACGAGGGCGACGAGTCCGACCTGGTCGCGCGCCCGCCGGTGGTGACCGTCATGGGTCACGTCGACCACGGTAAGACCAAGCTGCTCGACGCCATCCGCAACACCAACGAGGTGGCGCAGGAGGCGGGTGGCATCACCCAGCACATCGGTGCCTACCAGATCGCCGCCGAGCACGAGGGCGAGGACCGGAAGATCACCTTCATCGACACCCCGGGTCACGAGGCGTTCACCGCCATGCGTGCCCGAGGTGCCAAGGTGACCGACATCGCCGTCCTGGTCGTCGCGGCCGACGACGGTGTGAAGCCGCAGACCATCGAGGCGCTCAACCACGCCCAAGCGGCCGACGTGCCGATCGTCGTCGCGGTCAACAAGGTCGACAAGGAGGGGGCGGACCCGAACAAGGTGCGCGCCCAGCTCACCGAGTACGGCCTGGTCGCCGAGGAGTACGGCGGCACCACGATGTTCGTCGACATCTCCGCCAAGAACGGGACCGGCATCGAGAACCTTCTCGAGGCCATCCTGCTCACCGCGGACGCCGAGCTCGACCTGCGGGCCAACGACACGATGGACGCGCAGGGCGTCGCCATCGAGGCCCACCTCGACAAGGGCCGTGGTCCGGTCGCGACCGTGCTGGTCCAGCGCGGCACGCTCCGCGTCGGCGACTCGATCGTCTGTGGCGAGGCCTTCGGCCGCGTCCGGGCGATGCTCGACGACAAGGGCGAGGCGATCCAGGAGGCCGACCCGTCCCGTCCGGTGGCAGTCCTCGGTCTGACCGCGGTGCCGGGCGCCGGTGACAACTTCATCGTCGTCACCGACGACCGGATGGCGCGCCAGATCGCCCAGCAGCGCGCGGCGCGCAAGCGCATCGCGGACATGGCCAAGTCCGGCCGTCGCCGCACCCTCGAAGAGCTCTTCAGCGAGATGGAGAAGGGCCAGGTCGACGAGCTCAAGCTCATCATCAAGGGTGACGTCTCCGGTTCCGTCGAGGCTCTGGAAGACGCGCTGCTCAAGATCGACGTCGGTGACGAGGTGCGCCTGCGGGTGCTCCACCGCGCCGTCGGTGCGATCACCGAGTACGACGTCAACCTGGCGGTCGCCGACGACAACGCGGTCATCATCGGCTTCAACGTGCGCCCCGAGGTCAGGGCGCGCGATCTGGCCGAGCGCGAGGGCGTCGACATCCGCTACTACTCGGTCATCTACCAGGCGATCGAGGAGATCGAGGCGGCCCTCAAGGGCATGCTCAAGCCGGAGTTCGAAGAGGTCCAGATGGGCACCGCGGAAGTCCGCGAGGTCTTCAAGGTGCCGAAGATCGGCAACATCGCCGGTGCTCTGGTCCGCTCGGGCACGATCGTCCGCAACAGCAAGGCCCGTCTCATCCGCGGCGGGGTCGTCATCTCCGACAACCTCACCGTCTCCTCGCTGCGTCGCTTCAAGGACGACGCGACCGAGGTGCGCGAAGGGTTCGAGTGCGGTATCGGTGTCGGCTACAGCGACATCAAGATCGATGACGTCATCGAGACCTTCGAGATGCGGGAGAAGCCGCGCGTCTGATGCCCCCGGACAGGCAGCAGGACCGTCCCGCCGGCCGCCCCCTCTGGGCCACTACGGGCTCATGAACCGCGACACCAGCGCCAAGCCGTCCATGCTCGCCTACGCCACGGCTGCGCAGGTGCTGGACCGGGCGACGTTCGT
>NZ_JBEXUE010000825.1:0-2436 GCF_040614275.1 Streptosporangium sp. NPDC006013 | reverse complement strand
GTCCGGCCGAACTCGTCACCGGCCAGCAGCATCGGCACGCCCTGGGAGATGAACAGGGTGACCAGGAAGTTACGGCGCTGGCGTCGATGTCGCGCAGCTCGCCCGGCCCGAGCTTGAGCTGGCGCTCGGCCTCGCCGCCGCGGACGTGCTCCTCCACCCGGCGGCGCATGGCCTGCACGTCCTCGACGAACTTGTCCCGGGTGGCGGCCTGCCAGACCATCTCGTTCACCGCGGCGACGTACTGTTCTCCGAGTTCGGTGTCACCCGCGACCGGCCGTGCCTTCAGCAGTGCCTGGAACTCCCACGTCTTGGCCCAGCGCCGGTAGTAGGCCAGGTGGCTGGCGAGGGTGCGGACCAGCGGCCCGGCCTTGCCCTCGGGGCGCAGCGCCGCGTCGACCTCCCACAGCGCCCCTTCCGGGGTACTGGTCGAACAGGCGCGCATCATGCCCTGGGCCAGCCGGGTGGCGAGCTTGATGGCCCCGTGCTCGTCGAGGGAGTCGTCGGCCCCCTCTCTCGGCTCGGCCACGAAGACGACGTCGACGTCGCTGATGTAGTTGAGCTCGCGTGCCCCGCACTTGCCCATGCCGATGACGGCCAACCGCACCGCCCCCGCCTCCGGGTGCTCCGACCTGGCGACGGCGAGCCCCGCCTCCAGCGCGGCCCCGGCCAGGTCGGACAGCTCGGCGGTCACCTCCGACAGCGAGACGGCCCCGGTGACGTCGCGCGCGGCGAGGTGGAGCAGGCGGCCCCGGTAGGCGACGCGCAGCGCCGAGAGGGTGGCGGTGGAGGCGTCGGTGGCCCTCGGCTCGGGGTCGTCGGGCTCGGCGCCGACCGCGAGCAGCAGCTCCGCGCGGAGCTCCCCCTCGCCCGGGCGCTCCATCGCCGACACCCCGCAGAGCAGGCGCCAGTGCTCCGGGTGCCTGACGACATGATCGCCGAGCGCAGCGCTGACGCCGAAGACGCCGAGCAACCGGGCGCGCAGCCCGGAATCCGATCGGAGCGCTCCAAGAACGCTGGGGTCCTGCTCGGCCAGCCGGTTCAGCGAGGTGAGCGCCAGGTCGGGATCGGCCGCGGCGACCAGCGAGGTCAGCAGGTCGATGTCTCCGAAGGCCTCCGGCCCCAATTCGTCGAGCAGCCGCTCGGCCCTGGCCCCGTCGGCGAAGCCGAGCCTGGCCAGACGCCCGGCAGTCGTCTGCATCCGGGGCACGGTCTCCACCGACCCTCCATGGTCCTCGATCACAGGCACGGGTGCCCTTCCTCAATCCTTACCCCGAGCGATCAAAGGTGCACGCCCCTCGCGGTCGCGTCGGCCTCGGCGCGCACCTCGGGCATTCGGAGCGTCGCCGCACAGGCTAATCCTGAAACTGTGCGGCGTCGTTAGCGGATTCGGAACGTAATCGCTCAGTCACGCGGTTTGGACGGCGGTGGCGAATCGCTCGGCGAGCGGCCTCCAGGCGGCGACGAGCCGCTCTCTGGCCTCCTTCACCTGCGTGTTGAGCTCCTCGACCGAGTGGCCCAGGTCGGTCAGGCGGTCGGCCGAGCCGGCCGTCCAGTCGGCGAAGATCTCCGGGGTGGCCTCGGGGTGGAACTGCACCGCCCAGGCGTTCTCCCCAAGCCGGTAGGCCTGGTTGGGGTAGGGGTCGCCGGTGGCCAGCGGCACCGCGCCCGCGGGGAGCCGCGTGATCGCGTCGCGGTGGTACTGGATGGCGGGAGCGGGGGCGAGGCCGGTGAACAGCGGGTCCGCCCCGGCGGCCGGCAGCGGGACGACCTCGGTCGCCCCCACCTCCAGCCCGTGCTCTCCGCGCTCGACGGCACCACCGCAGGCGAGCGTCATGAGCTGGGCTCCCAGGCAGATCCCCAGGGTGGGCACGCCCGCCTCGACACAGCCGCGGATCAGGTCTCGGGTGGCGGGCAGCCAGGGGTACTGCTCGTCCTCCCAGGCCGCCGCCTCGCCGCCGAGGACGATCAGCCCGCCGGCGGCCCGCTCGGGCACGGCCTCGCCCAGGTAGGGCCGGACGACCTCGCAGGCGGCCCCGGCTCCGGACAGCCATTCGGCGAGGAACCCGAGGCCCGCATCCGCCTCGTGCTCGATGACGGTAATTCTCATACGGCAATTATGGGCTTAAACGGACACAAGGGCGGAGGTAAGAAACCGGAGAACCGCCGCCCCTGAGCGAAGCACCCGTCGCCGTCACGCTCTCGGTGACCTGACCGGATCCAGATACATTGCCGAAGGGCCGCGTTCCCCCCTTCGCCGGAAGCAGGCGGAGGTCTCCAGTTCCAAGGAGTAGCGGTCAACGACCCCCTCCCGAAGGAGGGGGCTTGAGGTGCAGCGATGCACCTTGAAGCCCCGCGTTGACCAGCCCGAGTCGATCACCTAGAAGGAGGTGCATTCGATTGACTACGTTTCACGTAGGCCAGCAGACCCACCAGCGG
>NZ_JBEXUE010000824.1:0-2442 GCF_040614275.1 Streptosporangium sp. NPDC006013 | reverse complement strand
CGCCCCGGCTGCTGGTGATGGTGACCTTGGCGGGAACCGCGGTGAGGGCCAGCGGCGAGCTGAACCGGTGGTACATGTACTGGCCGGCGTCGGTGAAACGCGACATCGTCACGGTGCCGCCCGAGTCGGGGGCCGTCCCCTTGCCGCTGTCCCAGGTGGCGGTGAGCACGGTCTGCGCGTCGGTGGCGCTCGACTTGACCTCCACCGAGAGGAAGTTCTCGTTGTCGAGGCTGGTGAACCACTCGGCGCGGAGCGGGGTCAGCGTGTCGACGTCCGCCGCCTCCGCCTGCGCCGCCTTGGTGAGCGCCTCCTGCCGTGCGGCCCTGTTCTCGGCCACATCGGCCTGGTCGGAGATGGCATCGCGCACGTCGAAGCCGAGGACGCGCAGTTCCTGAGCCTCCTCCGGGCTCAGTACGGCGTGCACCTCCAGACCCTCGTCGACGGGCCTGCGGTACTCCGCGAGGTCGACGCCCATGTTGTTGAGCCGGTCGATGGACTCCTGGTCGGGAACGATGACGCGCAGCAGCGCCACGCCGTTCTGCTCTGTGCTGGACTGCCGGTCGGGGGCGACCTCACTGGCCTGCGGTGCCGGATCGGCCAGCACAGGCATCGCGCTGAGGCTGAGGGCAAGGGGCAGGGCGAGCACGACCGCGGCGCGACCGACTCTCCTCCCGTTGAGGGGGCTCCTCATGAAAAATTCCTCCAGTTCGCGCACACCCCAGGTAGTTGGTCATTCTGGAATGAAGTGCGCAATTGGCAAGAATCCTCGCCAGAGGCCGAATATTCGTCAAGGCCCCAAAAGGGCATATCGGACGTGCTTAAATTCTGTAAGCAAATATTCACATGAAGGTTATATATGACTTATGCCATTCACCTCAGGACTGTGGTATATAGCAAAGATCAATAGCCTGTCAAGTAAGTACATCGAGTAATTGATGACCGTTTGGGCGATTTGTAGCTCTTAGTGCACGTATGTCGCGATCGGCGACCCCATCATCGGCCCCACCGTCGGCCGAAGCCTGCCGGCGAGGCGCTCGGGGGCGTCGACCATGCCCCGACTCCTCTCACAAACATTTCTCAAAGCAACCTCGGTCGAGGACCTGAGTGAGAACGAGTCATGAGAGGGATTCGAGGCTGTCGGCCGTCCCGTGAGGCGTTTTGGCGATCTTCTCTCGGAATCGAGTGTTCGTGAGAAGCGGCTCCGTGCGGGACGGAGCAGAGTGGCGGCCTCCTACAGTGGGTGCTTGTGCTTTACGGCAGATCTGCGGAAATCAGCGCACTCGACGAGGTGATCGCGCGGGCTCGCGACGGTTCCGGCGGCGCGGTGGTGTTGCGGGGCGGGGCAGGCGCGGGCAAGACCGCCTTGCTCGACGCGGCGGCCGCGCGCGGTGGTGCGATGCGGGTGTTGCGGGCCACCGGCGTCGAGTCCGAGTCCGACCTCGCGTTCGCGGCGCTGCACCAGGTGCTGTGGCCGGTGGCCGGTTCGCTCGACGCACTGCCCGAGCCGCAGCGCGATGCCGTGCGCGCGGCCCTGGGGCTTGCCGCGGGCAGTCTCGGCGATCGGTTCCTGGTGGGGGCCGGTGTGCTCTCGCTGTTGGCCGAGGCGGCCGCGCCGGACGGGCTGATGTGCGTGGTCGACGACTTCCAGTGGATCGACCGGGCCTCGGCCGATGCGCTGCTGTTCGCCGCCAGGCGGTTGGGGACGGAACGGATCGCGATGTTGTTCGCCGTACGCGGGGAGGCTCCTGTCAAGGGCGTGCCGCTGACGGTGGACGTGCGCGGTCTGGCCGAGTCCGCCGCGGCCGAGTTGCTGGAGTCCCGCCACGGTGTGCTGCCCGCCCAGGTGAAACGGGAGCTCGTCACGCTGACCGGCGCGAACCCGCTCGCCCTGGGTGAGATCGCCGCCCGCCTGACGCCCGCGCAGCTCGCCGGGCGCGAACCGCTGCCCGACCCACTGCCCGCCGGCGCCCGGCTCTTCGGCGATCGGGTGAGCGGGTTGTCGGCCTCTGCCCGGCTGGTCGCCTTGGTCGCCGCCGTAGCGGCCGACCTCGATCTGGTCCTGCGCGCCACTGAGCGGCTGTTCGCCGAGCAACCGGAACGGCCTGGCGCGAACCCGGCCCGATCGGCCTCATCCGGGCCGGGAACGGAGGTCGGGGCCGGGCGGGTGGCGTTGGCCGAGCTGGAGGAGAGCGGGCTGGCCGAGGTGTCGGGCACGAGCGTGCGTTTCGGTCATCCGCTCATCCGATCCGCGGTGCACGAGGCGGCCGGCGCGGCCGACGTCCGCCGCGTGCACGCCGTTCTGGCGGAGCTGACCGCGGATGACCGCCGCGCCTGGCACCTGGCCGGAGCCGCCCTGGGTCAGGACGAGCAGGTCGCCGCCGCGCTGGTGGCCGCCGCGGAGCGGGCGCGTGACCGTGGCGGGTACGGCGCCGCCGCCACGGC
>NZ_JBEXUE010000823.1:0-2444 GCF_040614275.1 Streptosporangium sp. NPDC006013 | reverse complement strand
ACCTCCGACACCTACGACCGGACCAAGCTCTCCGCACGCTGACGGAGACCGGAACAGAGAAGGGCCGCCTCGAAGGGACGGACGGGCCTCAGGAGGCGGGGCCGACCTCCGGCTCGGGGGACCCGGACCTGTCCCCGCCCTGCTCGGCCTGGCTCGCACCCTTTGAACCTTCCTCTCCCGGAATGCGGCGCACGTCGTCCGGGTCCGCCAGGAGCGGCCGTTCCGGGAAGGTGGTGTCCGCCCCCGACCGCTCCGCCACGATCCGGGTCTCGCCGTCGGCGCCTCGTGGACCGGCGGGAGGCAGGGTCTGTTCCGAGACGTCGCGCTCCACCGTGTTCTCGTTCACCTCAGGGTTGTCGGTCATGCCGGGCCTCTCCCCCGGCAGGGTCCGAATATGTCGCCGGACGGGACAACAGGCCGGTATCACCTGGCTCACCGTCGTGATGGCCGTACTGGCCGTGATGGCGATCGTGGACATCGCCCTCGCGGTGCGCCGCCGGTCACGCACCGCCCCGAACACGACGACGGAAGCGGGCTGAGCCGCCGCGCACGATCTGACCCCACCCGCTCCCGGTCCGCGAGGCCGTCGTAACCCCATGTGCGGCATCGGCCGCGTCCCGGTGACGGCGGACAGCCGTCACCTCGGCGCAGCCGGCGATCAACCGGGCCACGAGCGGAACACCGCAGTGAACCTCAGCCGAAATCACCCTCCGCGTGGCGCGCGGCGTTGAGGCCTTGACCGGCAACGGCTGGATTAGCATGGCCTCGCCCACATCGCATGATCAACCTGCGATACGTGGCGTTCTCCCCCCTCACGCCCGGAAAGCCGAGGTCGAGGAGAGACCCATGTCCCGCAGACACGCCATCACCACGGGATGCGTCCTAGTGATCACCGCGCTCACTCTGGCGCCCACCCCGGCCATCGCCCAGGGCCGGGCCGCGAACGCCCCCGCCGCCCCGGGCTCCTGGAAACCACCGGCGGGCATGATCGAGGCACTCCAGCGCGACCTGCACCTCACCAAGGAGCAGGCCCAGACCCGCCTGGTCAACGAGACCCGCCTGACAGCGGTCGAGGCGGACCTGCGCGGAAAGCTCGGCGAGCGCTTCGCCGGTTCCTGGTTCGTCGGAACCGTCGCGCAGCGACTCGTGGTCGCCACCACCTCCGAGGCCGACATCCCCCAGATCGTCGCCACAGGCGCCCGGGCCGAGATCGTCACCCGCTCCCTGTCGGACCTGGACGCCATCAGGGAACAGGTGGACAGCACTCTGGCCGCTCGCGAGAGTACGGGAGCCGTGCGCTACATCGACGTGCGGACCAACAAGGTGGTCGTCCTCTCCAAGGAGGCCGCAGTGGCCACAGACGTCCTGGAGAACTCCGGCGCGGACCCGGTCGCGGTGAGGGTCGAGCCCTCCGACGAGACCCCCCGCCTGCTCGACGACCTCGTGGGCGGCAGCGCCTACTACATCGGCACCACGGAGCGCTGCTCGATCGGCTTCTCGGTGACCCGTAGCCCCCAGAACGGTTTCGTCAGCGCCGGTCACTGCGGTAAGAAGGGCGACACCACGAGCGGCTTCAACCGGCTCCCCCAGGGGGTCTTCCAGGGGTCGGTCTTTCCAGGCAGCGACTACGCATGGGTCTCGGTGAACGCCAACTGGACACCCACCCCCACGGTGAACAACGGCACCGGGAACACCGTGCCCGTCACCGGCTCCAGGCCGGCCATCGAGGGCGCCTCGGTCTGCCGGTCCGGCTCCACCACCGGCTGGCACTGCGGCACCATCCAGCAACGCGACACCAGCGTCACCTACCCCCAGGGCACCGTCTACGGGCTGGTACGCACGGACGTCTGTGCCGAGCCGGGCGACTCGGGCGGCTCATTCATCTCGGTGGACCAGGCCCAGGGGGTCACCTCCGGCGGCTCCGGTAACTGCCTGAAGGGCGGCGTCACCTACTTCCAGCCGGTCAACGAGATTCTCACCGCCTACGGCCTGGCCCTGACGACCGCCGGCAGCACCCCGCCGGGCACGTCCCCCTGCAGCGGCTACCCGAAGACCGCCACCGGCCAGCTGAACAACGGCCAGTCCGCCTACCAGCCGAACAACAGGTACTACCAGACGGCGGCCCCCGGCCTGCAGTCCGCCTGCCTGGACAGCGCCGACAGCGTCGACTTCGACCTCTTCCTCCAGAAATGGAGCGGCACGAGCTGGGCCACCGTCGCCACCTCCGACAGCCCCGGATCCCACGAGCGGATCAACTACACCGGGACGCGCGGCTACTACCGCTACCGTGTGACCTCCGCGAGCGGCTCCGGCTCCTACACCCTGAGGTACAAGACGTCGTGACCTTCTCCCCGGCGTGAACCGCCCGGAATTCGGGGTGCCGTTAACAAACGTGCTACCAGCCGCCGTGCAGGTGCTCATCTGCGAATTCGCAGATGAGCACC
>NZ_JBEXUE010000822.1:0-2456 GCF_040614275.1 Streptosporangium sp. NPDC006013 | reverse complement strand
CAGGCTGATCGTGCGGATCGACAGGACGGAGCTGTCGAAGAACATCGTCAGGGGTCTGGTCGCCTACCCCCGGGCCTACGTGGTGGACGCGGCGTTCAACCCGGTGCCCGTCGGCGTGGTCGGTGAGCTCTGCCTGGGCGGCCCGCGGGTCAGCCGGGGGTACCTGCGGCAGCCGGGGCTGACCGCCGATCGTTTCGTCCCCGACCCGTTCGGCGAGGAGCCCGGGGAACGGTTGTACCGGACGGGGGACCAGGTCAGGTACCGTCCCGACGGGGTGATCGAGTTCATCGGCCGGATCGATGCCCAGGTGAAGCTGCGCGGGTTCCGGATCGAGCTCGGCGAGATCGAGACCGCGCTGGCCGCGCACCCCGGCGTCCAGGCCGCCGCCGCGGCGGTTCAGGAACTCGCGCCGGGCGACCGCCGGCTGGTGGGGTACGTCGTGCCGGCGTCCAGGTCCGGGGCCGGGTCCGGGGTCGCGCCGTCGTCGCCGGAGCTCCGGGCCCACCTGCGCGACCGGGTGCCGGAGTACATGGTGCCCGCGCTGTTCGTGACGCTGGACGGGCTACCCGCGACCGCGGGCCAGAAGGTGGACCGCCGCGCGCTGCCGGTGCCCGATCCGGGCACCGCCCTCGCGCCGGAGGAGGCGGTCCCGCCGGGCACCGAGGTGGAGGAGGCCATCGCCGCCGCCTGGGCCGACGTGCTCGGCCTGCCCGCCGTCGGCGTGGCACACGACTTCTTCGAACTCGGCGGCCACTCGCTGCTCGCCACCCGCCTGATGGCCCTGTTGCAGGACCTGTTCGGACTGGAGATCCCGCTACGCGTCCTGTTCGAGGCCACCACCGTCCGCGCGCAGGCCACCGCGCTGGAAAGACTGGCCGAGGCCGCCGCCCCCACATCGTACGAGGGAAGAGACGATGAGCACTGACGTGACCAAGCCGGAGACGAGCGCGGGCGCCGGGCTGCTGAGGGACCGCCTGCGCTCCCGGCGTGCGGCGGGGCGGGAGGGCGCCATCCCGCCCCTGCCTCCCGGCGTTTCGCCGCCGCTCTCCTTCGCGCAGCGGCAGCTCTGGGTGCTGGACCGGCTCCGCCCGGGCGGCACCGACTACCTGGTGCCGCTGGTGATCCGGCTACGCGGCGACCTCTCCGGCGTCGATCTGGGCGCGGCCCTCGACGAGCTGGTACGTCGCCACGAGATCCTGCGCACCCGCTACACCACCGAAGGGCCCGACGCCGAACCGATCCAGACGATCGACCCGCCGGGCCCGGTGGATCTGGCCTTCGACGACCTGACCCCGGCCGAGTTCGACGCCCTCCTGGAGGCCGAGACCGGCACGCCGTTCGACCTCGCCACGGGTCCGATGCTGCGCGCCAGGCTGGTACGGCTGGCACCCGAGGAGCACGTACTGGTCCTCATGCTGCACCACATCGCCGTCGACGGCTGGTCGGGCGGCCTGCTGGTACGCGAGCTGGCCGCGCTGGCCACCGGTGAGGAACTGCCCGCGCCCAGGTTGCGGTACGCCGACTTCGCGGCCTGGCAGCGCGACCAGCTCTCCGGCGAACGGCTGGAACGCGACCTCGGCCACTGGTCGGAGACCCTCCGTGACCTGCCGGCGCTGGAACTGCCGACGGACCGGCCGCGCCCGGCGGTGTGGGACCCGGCAGGGGAGACCGTCCGGTTCGACATCCCGGCCGAGATCGGGCACCAGGTCCGGGTCCTGGCCAGGGAGCACCAGGCCACCCCCTTCATGGTCTACCTGGCGGCGTTCTGGTCGCTGCTGCACCGGTACACCGGCCAGGCCGACTTCGCCGTCGGCAGCCCGGTGGCCGGCCGGACCCGCGCGCAGACGCACGACCTGATCGGCGTGTTCGTCAACCTGCTCGTACTGCGAGCCGACCTGTCCGGTGACCCGACGTTCGCCGAGCTGCTCGATCGCGCCCGCGGTACGGCCCTTGAGGCCTTCGCCCGCCAGGACGTCCCGTTCGAGCGCGTCGTCAACGCGCTGGCGGCCGGCCGGGACCTGTCCACCCACCCGCTGGTCAGCGTCAACCTGACCCTGCAGAACAACGAACCGCTGAGCTTCACGGCCGGAGCGGTCTCCGGCGAGCTGGTCCCGGTCCTGGCGCGACAGGCCAAGTTCGACCTGAGCTGGACGCTGGAGGAGAGGCCGGACGGTTCGGTCGCGGGCGAGGCCACCATCGCACGCGCGCTGCTCGACCCGGACACGGCGCGGCGGATGGCCGAGCACTACGTCCGCCTGCTCGGCGCGGCCGTCGCCGACCCCGGGACGCGGGTGGGCGAACTGCCGCTGCTGGGCGCCGCGGAGCTCGATCGGCTGGTCCGCGGGCCGATGCGGCTGCGGACTGCGCGGCTCGACCGGTTCGATCGGCATCGCCGAGAACCGGCTAGGGCTGCGGTAGTCGAGTCCACACCAGACCTGTCAGACAGTCGTGGTGTG